>CALXKG010000158.1 GCA_944388825.1 uncultured Clostridia bacterium
CGTTTAAAAAGAGTTTGGACGTTGCCGTCCCGCCCAGGATCGCCACCATCATCCGCATCGCCGGAAGCGCTTCCCCGCCGGGGTTGAGGTTTACCCGGTACCCGATGCAGAGCTTGGACTGGACGACTGCGAAATCATCCGTTTCCTCCTTAACCGGGCCGGAAACCGGGATGGAACGGAAGGGCGGGCGGACACAGGGCGCGCGGCCCGCTGCAAATTCCCCGCCGAACGCCTCCGCAAAAAGCGGCCGGATGCGGGCGGCGTCGCCGGTCCCGGCGTGGACAATTTCCACCCGGCATTCCCGCAGGATCCGTTCGTACGCTTTTGCCGCCGACTGCGGGGTGATCTTTTCCAGGTCTTCCAGGAAACCGTAAAGCGGCAGCCCGGCCGGCTCATCCCCCAGCATCAGCCGGAGGGTGCGGTTGACCGCGTAGCGGCGTTTTTCGTTGATCTCCGCCCGGATGGAATCGGCGAGGTATTTCTTTTGCAGCCGGAAGGTTTCCTCTGCAAACGCCCCGTTTTCAATCAGCGGGTGCAGCACCATTGAAAGGGCCAGCTTCGCGCTCTCCAGCAGCAGGTCCTCCCCCCGCAGCGCCAGCCCCGAGTCAATCGCGCTGGCGGCAAAGGTCAGGCTCTCCTCATCCCCCAGCTTCTGCAGGCTGCCGCCGGCCACCGCGCCGTAGAGGCGGTTCATCTCGCGGGAAAAAAGCCGGTAGGTCGGGAAATCGGCGGTGCTCCGCCCCAGCATCAGCGATATCAGGGCGTTTTCGGTCACCGTCTCCCTGGAAAGCGGGATGATCAGGCTGACGGCGACCAGGCTGGACTGAAACTTTTCCATCGGGATGGTCCCAAAGGAAACGCCGTCGCCCAGCGCGGTATATGTGTAAGGGAATGGTTTCATCGAATCCTCCTTCTCCACAGAGCTTCTTTTATTATAGCACAGATCGGCCGGTTTTGCAGAGTTTTTGTAAAATTTCCTGCCGGAAAATTTATAGACTGGTTGCAATATTTACTTAAACGGCGCGAGTTCCGGGTTCGATTCTCCGGTTCGATTCCGGCATTTTTTTGACAAAAAGGGGCCTTTGTGGTAAAATGGGGACGGTTAGCCGAGTTTGTGCAGGATCGCGCCGCCCGGCAGCCGGAAACGCTTCCGATTCCCGGCGGGAAGCCGCCCGGAAAAGAAAGGATTGGATTATGAAGAAAGAGTGGAAAAAACGGGCTGCGGCGCTGGGCGCGCTGTCGGCGTTCCTGACGGCTTCCGCCCTTCCGGCCGGCGCCGCCTGGGTGGAAAACGGCGGGCAATACAGCTATGTCGATGAAAACGGCAACATGGCCGCCGACAGCTGGCAGTTTATCGACGGCGAGTGGTACCGGTTTGATGCGGACGGGAAGATGGTGACCGGCTGGTTTACCGATACCGACGGCCAGACCTACTACTTAAATGAAGAGGGCGCGATGGCCCGGCACTGGGCCGCGATCGGCGGCGACTGGTATGTCTTCGACTCCAGCGGCCACCCGCTGAGCGGCTGGTACTGGTCGGGCAAATACTGGTACTATCTCGAGGACGGGAAGATGCTGACCGGCCAGTGGATCGGCGACAGCTACTATGTCACCGACGAAGGCATGATGGCAAAGGGCTTTTTGACGCTGGACGGCGTCACCCACTTTTTTAAGGAAAGCGGCGAGATGTCCCGCAGCTGGGTCAGCTATGACGGAAACTGGTATTATTTCGGGCCGTCGGGCGAAATGCAGACCGGCTGGCTCCTGGTAGACGGCAGCCGGTATTTCGCCGACAGCCAGGGCCGGATCCAGACCGGGCTGATCGAAATCGACGGGACGGTCTGCCGGTTCGACGAGGATGGGATGCTGCTGGAATCGGGCGCTTCCGGTACGCCGGAGGCCGCCTTCAGCGGGGACGGCAGCAGGGAGATCGCCGCGACCGGCGAACAGGTGACGATCGCCACCTATGGCAGCTACAGCGCCTTCCGGATCGGCGAGCTGCTGGAAGAGTACGGCGTCTGCACGGCGGACGATTTTGTCGAGGCGGCAAACGAATACCATCCCTTCCTCTACAACGATGCGATCCCGGACGGGCTCTTCATCCGGTACGAAGGGTATCTCTCCCCCGGGACCTACACCTTCACGACCGGCCAGAGCGCCGGCTCGGTCGTCGAAACAATGCTGATGCGGTTTGAGGAAACGGTCGACGCCGAAATGGTGCAGCAGCTTGCCGATGCCGGGTATACCCTCCATGAGGCGGTCACATTCGCCTCCATCCTGCAGTCGGAGGCGGGCGGCAGCCCCTACCGCTACCAGATCTCGGCCGTCTTCCAGAACCGGCTCCAGTCGGACGATTACCCGAAGATGCAGAGCAACCCGACCCGCACCTACGCCGAGACCTACATCGAACCCGTCGACCCGCAGCTGGCCGCCCAATACGACACCTACCAGTGCAGCGGGCTGCCGGCCGGCCCGATCAACAACCCGGACCAGACGGCTTTCGATACGCTGTTAAACCCCGACCCCGATTGCGGCGCTTTCTACTTTGTCAGCGACGGCGAAGGAAACGTTTATTTCTCCGAAACGCTGGATGAGCATAACGCCTACATTGCGATGATCCGGGACAAAGACGCCGAAGAGACGGAAGAAACGACAGAAGAAAGCCGTTCCGCCCTTCCCCACGGCGACGCGGACTGAAAAAACCATATACGATACAAACGGCCCCTGCCTTCCGGACGGAAAGCAGGGGCCGTATTGTTTTGCCTTACGAAAGCTCGAACATACCGGTATAGAGCTGGTAGTATCTCCCCTTCTGGGCGATCAGGGTCTCGTGGTTGCCCCGTTCGATGATCTTGCCGTGTTCCAGGACAATGATCATGTCCGAGTTGCGGACGGTCGACAGCCGGTGGGCGATGACAAAGGTCGTCCGCCCCTGCATCAGCGAGTCCATCCCCTTTTCGATCAGCGACTCGGTACGGGTGTCGATCGAAGAGGTCGCCTCGTCGAGGATCAGAACCGGCGGGTCGGCGACCGCCGCACGGGCGATCGCGATCAGCTGCCGCTGGCCCTGGGAGAGGTTCGCGCCGTCGTTATACAGCATCGTATTGTAGCCCTGGGGCAGATGGCTGATAAAGAAGTCGGCGTTGGCGAGCTTCGCCGCGTTGCGGATATCGGTGTCGGTGGCGTCCAGCCGCCCGTAACGGATGTTGTCGGCTACGGTGCCGGTGAACAGGTGGGTATCCTGCAAAACCATCGACAAACTGCGGCGGAGGTCGTTTTTGTTGATCTTGTTGATGTTGATCCCGTCGTAGCGGATCTTGCCGTCGGGGACGTCGTAGAAGCGGTTGATGAGGTTGGTGATCGTCGTCTTGCCGGCGCCGGTGGAGCCGACAAACGCGATTTTCTGGCCGGGCTTGGCGTAAAGGCTGATGCCCTGCAGGACGACCTTCTCGGGCACATAGCCGAAGACGACGTTGTCAAATTCGACCGCGCCCTGCACCTCGGTGTAATCCACCTTGCCGTCCGCCTGATGGGGGTGCTTCCAGGCCCAGATACCGGTGCGCTCCGCGCACTCGGTCAGCTCGCCGTCGGGGCCGCGCTTGGCGTTGACCAGCGTGACATAGCCGTCGTTGACCTCCGGGGTCTCGTCCATCAGGTTGAAGACCCGCTCGGCGCCGGCCAGCGCGTTTAAGATGCTGTTGACCTGCTGGGAGATCTGGGAGACCGGCTGGGAGAAGTTGCGGACATACTGCAGGAAGGCGACGACGGTACCGAGCGAAATGACGTTCATGATCGCCAGCAGCGAGCCGACAACTGCGGTGATGGCGTAATGGATGTTGGAAAGGTTGGCCATGATCGGCATCATCGAGTTGGCGTAGGTGTTGGCCTTGGTCGCCGCGTCGCAGAGCTGGTCGTTGAGCTCTTCAAAGTCCTGGACCGCCTTGTCTTCGTGGCAGAAGACCTTGACGACCTTGGTGCCGTCCATCATCTCCTCGATGAAACCGTTGACGGTACCGAGAGCCGCCTGCTGCCGGCGGAACAGCCGGCCGGAACGGGAACCGAAAAACCGGACGACAACGAGCATCGCGGCAAGCAGCAGCACCAGCAGAAGGGTCAGGTGCCAGGAGTAGTAGATCATCATCGTCAGCACCGACACGATCGTGACCGCCGAGGACATCAGCGTCGTCATCGAGTTGGAGAGCAGTTCGCGCAGGGTGTCGATATCGTTGGTGTAGCGGCTCATCAGGTCGCCGTGGGTGTGGGTGTCGAAGTACCGGATCGGCAGCGCCTCCATATGGGTGAACATATCGACGCGGATCTTGTAGAGGGTGTGGGTCGAAACCATCAGCATCAGCCGGGCAGAAAGGTAGGTGCAGCAGGCGCCCACCAGGTAGACGGCCCCCATTTTAAAGAGGGTGCCGATAAACCCGGCCATCAGCTCGGGGGTATAGTTCTGGGTCATCGGCCCCAAGTAATCGTCGATGACGCTTCTGAGGAAAGATGTACCTATGACGTTTGCCAGCGCGCTGAAAACAATCGCAACCAACACCAGCAGGATGAAGGGGATATGCTCCGTCATATAGCCGGCAAGGCGTTTAACGGTGGAAAAGGGGTTTTTCGGCTTTTCCATCGGCTGGTTCCTTCTGGGTCCGGGCATCAGGCTCTCGCTCCTTTCTGCTGCTGCTCGTAGATTTCCTGGTAGATCGGGTTATGGGCCAGGAGGTTTGCGGGGGTGTCAAAATCGTTGATCTGGCCGTCGTCCAGGATGATGACCTTGTCGGCGTCCTGGACCGAGGTGATCCGCTGAGCGATGATGATCGTCGTCGTGCCCTTCAGCTCCCGCTTGAAGGCGGCGCGGATACGGGCGTCGGTCGCGGTGTCGACCGCGCTGGTCGAGTCGTCCAGGATGATGATCTTCGGGCGTTTTAAGAGTGCCCTGGCGATACATAGCCGCTGCTTCTGGCCGCCCGAGACGTTGACGCCGCCCTGCCCCAGGTCGGTGTCCAGGCCGTAGGGGAAGGACTGGATAAATTCGTAGGCGTCGGCCGCCTTGCAGGCCTCAAGGATCTCCTCGTCGGTGGCGTTTTCATTCCCCCACTTGAGGTTGTCCCGGATGGTGCCAGAGAAGAGGACATTCTTCTGCAAAACCATCGCGACCTGGTTGCGGAGGACTTCGGTGTCGTACTTGCGGACGTCGACGCCGCCGACCTTGATGCTGCCGGAGAGGACGTCGTACAGCCGCGGGATCAGCTGGACCAGCGTCGACTTGGAGGAGCCGGTGCCGCCGATGATGCCGATCGTCTCGCCGGACTGGATCGAAAGG
>CALXKG010000159.1 GCA_944388825.1 uncultured Clostridia bacterium
ACCGCCTGGACCAGCTCGGTCATCGGGATGGGCGCGAGCTGGATGTTGAACTTCTCCAGCAGCTCCCCTTCGTTGCACATCGTGCTCCAGAAGTCGAAGGGGCGGGTGGAGATCTGCAAGATGCGCAGGTGCCTAAACTTCCTGACGATGTTGCAGACGGCGAGGAAATCCCTGACCCCCCGCTCAAACTCGGGGTCTTCCAGGCTGCAGTTGGTCATATAGGTAAACGGGACCTTAAACCGGCGCAGCACCTTGCCGGTCGCGAACAGCCCGCACTGGGAGTCGCGCAGCCGGACGCCGTTTTCGTCGGGGCATTCGTCCCGCGGCCCCCAGAGCAGGACCGGCAGGCCCATCTCCCGGGCGAGCCGCGCGACCTCATATTCGGTGCCGAAGTTGCCGTGGGGGAAGAAGAGGCCGTCGACCTTTTCCGCCTTAAACTTCTCGATGATCTTCGGCAGGTCGTGGTCGTCGTAGAGCAGGCCTTCCGCGTTGATGTCGGTGATGTCGACAAAGTCGACGCCCAGCTCCCGCAGCCGGCCGGCCGTCAGGTTGCGGTACTCGACCGCCGCCGGGGCGGAGAAGATGCTGCGGCGGGTGGGGGCAAAGCCCAGTTTGATTTTGGCAGGCGTCATAATGATACCCTTCCTTTCTGCTTATTCAGCGTCGGCCGGGCAGTCCGGCCCTATATCCAGAACCGGGGGCGTATTCACCTTAACGCTCCCCCGTTCAACGAACGCGGTACAGATTTGGGATTTGGTGACGAACCGGTCGCCGTACCGGATCAGCTCCAGAAGCCGCCGGACGGCCGTCCGCCCCATCTCCTGCTTAAAGACCCGGATGGTGGTGAGCCCCGGGGTGGTGATGCTGCAAAAGGGCAGGTCGTCAAACCCGATGAGCGAAACGTCGCCGGGGATGGAGATGCCGTTGTCCTGCATCGCCTTCATCGCGCCCAGGGCGATGATGTCGTTGTCGGCAAGGTAGGCGCTCGGCAGGGCTATCCCTTCCTTTAAAAGCCGGTTCATCCGCTCCCGCGCCCCGTCCATCGACGGCGGCAGCCGGACGGTCCCATCCGGCGGGATCTCCAGCCCGTGGGCCTTCAGCGCCCGCTCGTACCCTTCAAAGCGGTAGAAAAAGTTTTTGATCGGGATCTCGCTTTGCAGGTACCCGATCTTTTTATGCCCCCGCCGGATCAGGTACTCGGCGGCGGCGCAGGAGGAGTCGGTGTTGCTGATGAGGACCGAGTTGAACAAGGATTCCTCAAACCAGTTGTCCAGCACGACGACCGGCGCCCGCGCCTCTTTAAACCGGGCGGCCTCCTGCTCGGACAGTTCGGTCGCCAGCAGCAGGATCCCGCTGCTCGGGTCGGTCAGGATCTGGTTTAGGCGCTCTTCGTAGTCGGGGGCGCTGCGGTTTAAATTGCAGATCACCGTCTCGAACGCCCCTCTCCGGCTCTCGTCCTCCACCCCTTCGATCAGGGCGGAAAAGAAGGGGGTGTCGGCGACGATCCGGCCGGTATCCTTATAGATGACAAACCGGATCGAATGGATCGGCCCGCCCTCCGAAAGGTAGCCGCATTCCCGCGCAGCCGCGAGGATCTTTTCCTGGGTCTCACGGTTGACGCCTTTTTTGTTGTTCAGGGCGTTGGACACGGTTGCCGGGGAGAAACCGGTCATTTCGCTGATCTGTTTGATACTCGCCTTCAATGCTGACCCTCCTTACCCCTATTATAGACGGTTCCGCTTCCCGTTTCAAGGGGTTATATAAATTTTTATGTAAAATTTTATAAGCGTTTTTTATCCATTTTTGCAGCAGTTTTGCAAATACCCGGTAAAAACCGGATCATCTGCCGGAAACAGCCCGGCATACAGCCCAAAGCAGCCGGGCAGCCGCGGGAAAACAGCCTTCCTTGCACGCTGCCCGCCGTTTGGCGGCATAAATCTTTTTCGCGTGATTTTATATAAATTATAACACCGGCCAGGCCGGATGTAAAGAAAAAAATACAAAATTTCCGTCTTTCTCCGCGCAAAATGATTCATCCTGCCGCAGGGCGGCAAAAAAACATCCTGCCGCTTCGCGGGAAACGGCAGGATATCTGCGCAGACGGTTTACCGGGTCAGGACTTCCAGCGCAGCGGCCAGCCCCCGGACGATCTCATCCAGCTCCATGGTGAACCATTCCGGATGCCCCGCCCGCTGCTGCGGGATACAGGGGACATGGATAAACCCGCCCCGCACGCCGGGCATACCGGTGTGGCAGGCGTGCAGGATATGGTACATCAGATGGTTGCAGACATAGGTCCCGGCGGTATTGGAGACCTTCCCCGGCAGCCCGGCTGCCTGGATGGCCGCCGCCATCTCCTTCACCGGCAGCAGCGAAAAGTACCCGTCCGGGCCCCCGCTTATGACCGGCCCGCCGGAAGGCTGCGCCCCCGCGTTGTCCGGGATCGACGCCTCCTGATAGTTGATCGCGATCCGCTCCGGCGTGATCGCATTCCGCCCGGCGGCCTGCCCGACCGCGACGATCCAGTCCGCCTCTGTCCGCCGCGCCTCCGCCAGCGCCAGTTCGGGCGCTCTGCCGAAGACGGTCGGCAGCTGCATCCGGACGACCTCCGCCCCGCCGATCTCCGGCAGGCGGCTGACCGCCTCCCAGGCGGGGTTTACCGCTTCCCCGCCGAACGGGTCAAACCCAGTGACCAGAATTTTCAAACCTGTCTCCTCCTTTTTGGGGTTTCCTTCATTTTAGCATATTCCGCCCGCCTCCGCAACGGCGCGTCCCGCCGCCAATTTGTAAACAACCGGTAAAATTTTCCGCCTTCTGCCCCGCCTCGCCGAAGATATGGTATACTATCAGGTACAGAGGAAGGAAACCTGACCCGCGGTGCCGGGCTTTCCGCCCGCCGGCTTCCGGCAGGCCCAAAACAGAACGAAAAACAGAAAGGCTGATCGAAATGTATCAGGTCAAAGTCGACCCCCACACCCACACCATCTACTCCGGCCACGCTTTTTCCACGGTCGGCGAAAACGCCGCGGAGGCCGCCGCCCAGGGGCTTGCCGGCATCGGGATGACCGACCACTTCGGGATCATGACCCCCCGCCGCCCGGACGGCCGGCTGGATTTCGGGCCGCTTCTGAATTTCGAGGGCCTGCCCCCCTTCATCCGGGGGGTCCGGGTGCTGCAGGGGGTCGAGATCGACATCATGGACTTTGACGGCCGGCTGGCCTTCTGGGACGAGAAGGCCCCCTTCGGCCGGAGCGATCTGTCGGTCGGCGAAATGCTGCTGCAAAGCCGGGAGATCGTCATCGCGTCCCTCCACTTCTTCCCCGGCTGCAAAGACGGGACGGAGGCGCAGAACACCGGGATGTATATCGGCGCGATCGAAAACCCCTATGTCGACATCATCGGGCACCCCTGCCGCCCCGGGGTGAAGTTCGACTGCCGGGAAGTCGCCCGCGCCGCCCGGGACAATGGGAAGTTCCTGGAGATCAACGAGCATACCTTCGATACACCCCAGGCCGCCCCGCGCTGCCGGAAACTCGCGGAAATCTGCGCCGAGGAAAACTGCCCGGTCGTCGTCTCCAGCGACGCCCACAGCGCCTGGATGGTCGGGCGGTTTGACCAGGCTTTCCGGATGCTGGACGAGATCGGTTTCCCGCAGCGGCTGATCGCCAATGAAACGCTGGAAAAGATGGCCGGCCTCCGCGGCAAAAAGTGGTAAACCCATTTCTTTAACTGTGCGTTTGTCATCTGAACAGGCGCACAGTTTCCTTTTATATGTGTGGGATTTACCCCGACGTTTGACGCCGGCAGGCGGTATTTTCCAGTATGGAATACCGCGTTCCGCTGCCGGGATGTAAAACGGCGGAGATCCCCGCCGCCGGTGAAAACTGTATGCGTTTACACAATGCCTTATCGGATATATGGGAAATCCGGGCGATTTCCCGCATATGGAATGTATCTGCTTACAGGTTCCGGGATAAACCAAAGACGGCGTTTTCCAAATGAAAATCCGAATATTTACAAAAAGCATTCGGACATATTCCGTTCACAGATAAACCTGAAGAAAAACCGTCCCATTCCGGGTCAAAACCCGCCGTTTTGGCGCCCAAAACGCCCGGAAAAGGAAAAAACGGCGGCAGGTCCAAACCCCTGCCGCCGCGCATTTCCCCGCGTTTAGATGGTTTTTCAGTACCCGAGCCGCTCCCGCACCAGCAGCACGACCACCCGTCCGGGGATGTTGTTCCGCCGGATGAGGATATGATCATTGCAGATGGAACTGCCGCCACATCCTTCCATAATCCCCCTGTCGTCGGCGACACATACCCCTTTGGATGCACAATAAGTCGTGCAATTCAGGCGCATTGTATTGGCGGGGCAGGCTGTCCGCTTGACCCGTTCGACCGCTGCCGCAAAATCCGGCACCAGCTTGTTCTCACCGATAATGTAGATTACTTTTCTGGGGCCATACAGTGAGGCGGCTGTCCGATTGCCGTTCCCATCGACGTTATAGATCATGCCGCTCTCCAGAAGGGCATTGGCCGACAGCATATAAACGTCAGAAAGAAGCGCCTGCCGCATACATTCCTGTCGCTCTTCCGGGGTAATGCCGGGTTTATCCCGATCAATATACCGGTATTCCCCTGAGCGGAACAGGTCGACGACCCCGCATTCCGCCAGCGTCACCGAGCCGCCGTGGGCGACCGCCGCCCCCGCCGGGATATTCTCTTTCAGCCACGGGACGACTTCTTCTTTCTGCTTCAGGATATGGGTCTCAAACCCGTTTTTTTGCAGGTTTTCCGCCGTACGCTTCAGCCGGAGCATGACGACCCGTTCAAGATTTCCATCCATTTGCTGTAACACCTTTCCTTTCTAGCGCTTTTTTATCCTATCGCACGGGATATTCTCCCGCAATCAAACCTTTTCACCATTCAGGTAAAGAATACGCAGATATTTTACCTGTCATAGATCCGCCGCTCCACCGGCGGGCAGGCGTCCTGTCCCCGGCCGCCGGATTTCCGCTCATATTCCGCGCGTTCGATCTCATACACCCGGCAGTAGAACGTCCCGTTTTCGGTCCTGACCGGTTCGGGCGGGCAGTCCTTCCGGTGCATCCCGCATTTTTCCATAACTTTTCCTGAGTTTTCATTTGGTAGCGCGTGCATCGCAATAATACTGGTACATCCAACCCGTTCAAACATCAGGTTTAAAACTGCCCCGGCGGCCTCCGCGCAGATCCCCTGCCCCCACCAGGCCTTGCCGATGCAGTACCCCAGCTCCATCACCGTCCGCAGCCGCCCCACCTTGCTCATGCCAATCGACCCGACCGGCCGTCCGTAATCCCGCGGGACGATCGCCCACTCATAGAAGTCCGGTTTACGGTATTGGCTTTCCCAGTATTCGAGGACGTCCCGGGTCTCCCGGCTGGTCATATGCGCCCGCCAGGTCAGGTACCGGGTGACATCCGGGTCGCAAGCCCAGTTCTCAAACATCGGGATGGTGTCGGCGGCCGAAAACCGCCGCAGGATCAGCCGCGGGGTGGAAAGCGGCACCGTCCCGCAGTGGCGCAGCGGGCCTGCCCACCGGGTCAGAAAATCGATCATTTGATGCAGCCGACAGATCCGCGGCTTTCCCTCCTTCCGGATTTATCCGGATTTTTTCCACACAGCTGCGGCTTTATCCCGCATTTTCGGGCGGCTTTTCCCCGTCCCGGCCGCGCGGGCCGCCGGGAACCCCCTATGGCGCGGCCGGACAGGGTGGACAGACGGCGGAAAAAATGGTAAAATCGGTGTTGGGCAGACCGCCCCTTTGATAATAGTATAGCACATCCCGTGAAAAAAAGAAAGGTTTTCGTGAAAA
>CALXKG010000160.1 GCA_944388825.1 uncultured Clostridia bacterium
TCTTCCTTTTTGAGGGAGGCAAATTAGTCCGCATATACAGGAGGTGCCGAGCAATGAGAGTGAAAATTACCTTGGCCTGCACGGAGTGCAAACAGCGTAATTACAACACCATGAAGAACAAGAAGAACGACCCCGACAGACTTGAAATGACCAAGTACTGCCGCTTCTGCAAGAAACACACGGTTCATAAAGAGAGCAAGTAAGCGAAAGGGGCAAGGTCATGGCTGAAAAGTCCACGAAAAAAGCGGGCGATAAGGCCGAGACTTCTTCGAAAGCGTCCCAAAAGAAGCCTGAGAAGAAGAAAAAAGAGGGCTTTATCGCAAGAATTTCCCGTTTCGCCAAAGAGCTTCGCAGCGAAATCAAAAAGATCGTCTGGCCCACCAGAAAACAGGTGCTCAACAACACCTGCGTCGTCGCGGTCGTGATGGCCGTCATCGGCGGTTTTATCTGGATCATCGACTGGGTCTTCGCCTTTGTGCGGGGCCTGATCCTCGGGTTCTGAGAAGCGGTGCGCAGCCCGGCCGGGGCAGCCGGCCAGATTTTTGTCGGAGGTTTCTGTTATGTCAGATTCGGCTAAATGGTATGTCGTCCACACGTATTCCGGGTATGAAAACAAAGTTGCACAAAATATAGAAAAGGGCGTCGAGAACCAGGGTTTCGGCGACCGGATTTTTGAGGTAAAAATACCCACCGAAACGGTGTTGGAAGTCACCGCCGACAAAAAACGCGAGGTGGAGAGAAAGATCTTCCCCGGCTACGTACTGGTCAAGATGATCATCACCCCTGAATCCTGGTATTTTGTCCGCAACATCCGCGGCGTCACCGGTTTTGTCGGCTCCACGACCGAACCGATCCCACTGACGGAAAAGGAAGTCGAAGCGCTTGGCGTGGAAGTGAAATCCGTTCAGGTCAATTTCGAGGTTGGGAACCAGGTCAAGATCGTCCACGGCCCGCTGGAGGGCTTTGTCGGCAAGGTCGTCCAGGTGGACGCCGACAAGGGACAGGTACAGGTTTCCGTCTCCTTCTTCGGGCGGGATACCCTCGCTGACCTTGCGCTCAGCGAAGTGGAGCGCGCCGAAGATTAAATTAAACCATCATCCGCTACAAAAGCGGCCTTTCAGATGGGTCACCGCCCGTCTGAATGTGGGAGGGGAAAAGGTGGATCCCTTTGGCCCCGCCAGTTACCACATCACTTTGGAGGTGCTTATCAATGGCTCAGAAAGTTACAGGCTATATTAAGCTTCAGATCCCGGCAGGCAAAGCGACTCCCGCGCCCCCTGTCGGCCCCGCGCTCGGCCAGCACGGCGTCAACATCATGTCCTTTACCAAGGAATTCAACGAGCGCACCAAAAACGACATCGGCATGATCATCCCGGTCATCATCACCGTTTATGCCGACCGTTCCTTCACCTTTGTCACCAAGACCCCCCCGGCTGCCGTCCTGATCAAGAAGGCCGTCGGCATCGAGACCGCCTCCGGCACGCCGAACAAGCAGAAGGTCGGCAAGATCACCCGTGAGCAGGTCCAGAAGATCGCCGAGCAGAAGATGCCCGACCTCAACGCCGCTTCCCTGGAAGCCGCCATGTCGATGGTCGCCGGCACCTGCCGTTCGATGGGTATCGAGGTTGTGGACTAACCCCCGCTTGTGGGAGGAAGATTCCGCTATCTACCACTGTTAGGGAGGATTAACGAAAATGAAACACGGAAAGAAATATAACGAGAGCGTCAAGGCTTTCGACGCCTCGCAGCAGTATGATTCGAACGAAGCCCTCGCCACCGTCGTCAACATCGCCAAGGCGAAGTTCGACGAGACGGTCGAGGTCCATGTCCGCCTGGGCGTCGACTCCCGCCATGCCGACCAGCAGGTCCGCGGCGCGGTCATCCTGCCCAACGGCACCGGCAAGAACGTCCGGGTCCTGGCCATCTGCAAGGGGAACAAGGTAGACGACGCCCTCGCCGCCGGCGCGGATTACGCGGGTGAAGAGTACGTCCAGAAGATCCAGTCGGAAGGCTGGATGGAATTCGACGTCGTCGTCGCGACCCCCGACATGATGGGCGTTGTCGGCCGTCTCGGTAAGATCCTCGGGCCGCGGGGCTTAATGCCCTCTCCCAAGGCCGGCACCGTCACCCCCGACGTTGCCCGTGCGGTTTCCGAAGCGAAAGCCGGTAAGATCGAGTACCGTCTGGACAAGACCAACATCATCCACTGCCCGATCGGCAAGGTCTCCTTCGGCCCCGAAAAGCTCGCCGAGAACTTCAACACCCTGATGGAAGCGATCGTCAAGGCGAAACCCGCCACTTCCAAGGGCGCGTACTTCAAGAGCTGCGTCGTCGCCTCTACGATGGGCCCCGGCGTCAGAGTCTCCACCGCGAAGTACGGCGTGTAAGATTTTGAATCCAAAAGCAGGACGTGCAAGCGCCCTGCTTTTTTGTTTGGATACAGAGTGCACTGCCCGGCCGGGAAAAGATAATCCGCGCAGGGAAAAAGGCAACAAAAATCCTTGCATCCCCTGCCAAAATGTGGTATCCTGTAATCAAAAGGAACGATTTTGTTCGAAAAGCGAAAGGATGGTATAACTATGCTCCGCGACAATGTACAAGATTCCGGTTACATCTACGGCAAATGGCAGAACTTCCCCGACACCTGGGTGCTCTGCTACCGCGGCACCCTTTACTGCTACCTGCTGGTCGGCGAGGAAAAGGCGATGCTGATCGACACCGCCTACGGCGAAGGCGACCTGCGGGCGATGGTCGAGTCGATCACCGACAAGCCGGTCATGGTCTGCAACACCCACGGCCACTTTGACCACACCGGCGGCAACGCCCTCTGGCCGGAGGCCTGGATGAGCGAAGAGGCGTCGAAGGACGCGAAAAACGCCTTCGGCCCCGAGATGCAGAAGAAATTTAACGAGATGCCCCACCCGGATTACGAGATCCACTATCTCCACGACGGGGACGTGATCGACCTGGGCGGCCGCAAGGTCACGGTCGTCTCGATCGGCTGCCACCATAAGGGGAGCCTTGCGTATATCGACGATAAGAGCCGCTGTGTCTATTCCGGCGACGAGCTGGAATCCGGACAGGTGCTGTTGCTCCGCACCGACCTGAATGCGAAGGAACAGGCCGCCCTCCACAAGCAGAATATGGAAAAGCTGCTCTCCCATGAGGCGGAATATGACTTTGTCTGCCCCGCCCACAACGGTTCGCCGATCAGCAAGCAGTATATCCGCGACTTCATCGCCCTCGACGCCGAGATCGTCGCCGGGACCCAGAAGGTCATGGAAGACTGCGCCGGTTACGGCTTCGCCCCGGTCCACGAGATGATGGGCCGCAAGGCGGAACGCGCCTGCCACGGCGGCGCTTCGGCGGTATACCCGGTCGAATAAAAGCTGTATAAAACGGAAAACGCCCCCTGCCCAAGCGGCAGGGGGCGTATTTTGCTTACGCGGGGACGGAGGAGAGGGTTAACCGGCCGCCGCTTCGCTATCGGTAGAAGCATCGCCGTCCGCGGCGGTGTCATCCGCAGCGGTGTCATCTGCGGCGGTGCCGTCCGCAGCGGTATCGTCTGTTGCGGTGTCGTTCGCGGTGGTATCGTCCGCGGCAGTGCCGTCCGCCGCAGCTTCGTCGGAAGCTGTTTCATCGGAAACCGTCTCATCCGGCGCCGTTTCATCTTCGGAAACCTCTTCCGAAACTTCGTCAGACGCTTCTTCGGAATCTTCCTCTACCGTCTCGGAGACGGTGGAGCTGCTGGAACTATTGGACGAGGAAGAAGAATCGTCCGTGTCATTGCCGCAGCTGGCGAGCGCCATCGCGGAGACGGAGACCGCCGCAAGCAGCGCGACCGCACATAACTTAGACTTTTTCATCTGTCATTTTCCTTTCTGGTTTAAGTAACCCAGCGGTTGGTTATTCTGCCTTTTCCGGATTTCCGGGGTTTTCAGGACAGGTCTTCCCGCTGTGGTTACAAGTATACCGGACAGAAATGAAAAGTCTGTGTAAGGAAACTGGCGGCAGGGTGATTTTTCTGTAAGAAAAATATGAGTTCGGAAAATACGATACCCAACTGGCAAAATATGCAAAGAAAATTTGCGTCCTTTGTGCAGTTTTTACAACTCCTCCGGGGGTTCGGCGGTTCCGGCTGTTTCAGAACCGTCGGATTCTGCCGCATTTCCGTCCGCGCTGCCGGAATTTGCCGGTTCTTCGCCGGTTTCGGGCGCGGTTTCGTCCTCTTCCGGCAGATCTCCCGCCTCCCCGGCCGCCGCGTTTACATCCGCCGCCGCCCGGTCAAAGGCGCAGACCGCCAGCTCCAGCTCTTCCGCCGCGTCGTGGCAGCGGCCGTCCAGAATAACCAGCGCGATATGCCCGCCGGCCGACCAGACCTTGGAGACGTGCCCCTGGACGCCGGAGAGCAGCGTCCGCCGGGCGATGTTTAGCTGGGTGATGAGGTCGTTTTCCCGCCCTTCGGCCGGTTCCAGCACGAGGTAGAGGTCGCCGCCGTCCCGCACCCCGGCAAAGTCGGCGATCATCTCCCGGTCAAGGACGAGGGTGCTCTGGAGATACCCGCCGGTCACTGCTTCCGTCGGGGCGGGGCGGTGGCGGCAGGCGGACGCGACGGCCTGCACCATCGGCCCCAGCAGCTGTTCCGGGACGGTCTGCGCCGGTTCCGGATCGGACTCCATTTCGTCCATATCGGCGGCGTTTTCCGGCGTGTCGGGGGTGACCGCTTCAATTTCCTCTTCTGTGGCCTCCCCGGAGACCCACCAGACGCCGTTCGGGTCAAAGGAGTATTCTACCCCGTCGATGTCCAGCGTGCAGTCGTGGGCCATGGAGCCGTCAATCTGCAGGTAATACCACTTGCCGTCGTCCAGGAGCCATCCGGTCTGCATGACACCGTTGTCGTTTAAATAGTACCACTTGCTCGACCGCATCAGCCAGCCGGTCTTCAGCGCGCCGTTTTCGTAGAAATAATACCAGGTGCCGTCCACCTCGTGCCAGCCGGTGACCATATACCCCGCTTCGTCAAAGTAATACCATTTGTCCCCGACCTTCTGCCAGTCGTTTACCACCGCCGCGCCGCTGCCGGTGAAGTAGAACCAGACTTCGGAATTGGGGATTTTGACCCAGCCGGTCTGCATGATCCCGTCCTGGTCAAACGAATACCACTTCCCGTCGATGAAGGCAAAACGCCCGGCGACCGGACGGTCGTTTTTGCCGGTCAGATAGCGCCAGCCGGCGTCGGTCTCGTTCCAATAGCCCTCCTCCGCCGCGGCCGGCAGGGCAGGCAGCGCCGCGGCGGAAAATGCCAGCGCCGCCAGCAGCGCCGCGAGCCGTTTGCGGCCCCGCCCGCTTTTTTTTCTGCTCATATCCGTAAACACGCTCCTTTTTCCTAAAACGTCGAATCTTGGCGATACCTTATCATTATACCATTTTGGCGGCTTTTTTACAATCATCTTTTTTGATTTTCCCATCTGCGCCGGGAAAATCCCCATTAAACAGTATGGCGGCTTTTCAGGGCGGCATACGGCCGCTGCCCGAAAAAAACCCCCGGCAGGGCGAACCCGGCCGGGGGAGAAGAAATGATGGTGTATCGCGCCGGGCGGCAGGGTGAGCGCGCCCGGGGACAGGCAGGTTAAGGATTGTAGGTGTTGGTCACGTCAAAGACGAGGTGGCGGACTTCTTCCGACACGGAGTCATATTCCTCCGGCAGGTCGGCTTCTTCCACCCACCAGTAATCGTCTTCCCATTCGGCGGGGATGTAGGTGCCGCCCATCCATTCATATTTTTCGTAGATGGTGACGGTGCGGTAGAGGTCTTCTTCGTGGTAGACGTTGACCTGGACCGCGTCGGGGCGGACGGTCTCATCGTCGCCGGACCAGAGCTTGTTGATCTTCAGGTAGGGGTCGCCGCGGTCTTCGTCTTCGCCTTCGGGGGCGAGGGAGCCGGTGACCGTATCGGACCCGCCGCCGAAGCCGCCGTCTACCGTGACCGTGTTGGAGAGGACAGCGCCCGCTTCGGCGTCCTGATCGACCCGGGCGTTGTAGGAGACGGTGATGGTCTTATCTTCGGCGCTGAAGAGGTTGTCCAGCGTCAGGGTAAAGCCGGCCGCGGTCACTTCAACCGGGACGGAGGTCAGGCCGCCGTTCATCGTGACGTAGACGCTGTCGCCTTCCAGGCTCATGCCCTCCATCGTGTCGGTGATGGTGAGGGTGGAGGTGTATTTCGGGACGGTCACCTTCAGGGTGAAGGGGACGAGGTCGCCGGGCTGCGCCGCCGTGAAGGAGTCGGAGCCGCCGGAGGTCTTGACGACGGTCGGGACTTCGGTCGGGTTGGCGCCGTGGGCCGCTTTCAGGGCGGCGACGCCGGTCAGGGCCGCCGCTTCCACCTTTTCCGCATGGATCGGGTCGCTGTCGCCGTTCCAGCGGTTATTGGCAGAGTCGTCGTACCAGCCGTCGATCAGGTGGCTGCAGGAGGAGAGGACCCAGTTCTGGCCGATGGTGGGGAGGGTGAGTGTGCCATCAGAACTGTATACATCATCGCCCGCTTTGGAAGCAGTGTTGTTATATACAATGGCATTGGATAGGTCAATTGTACCGCCGTTTCCATTGTTATGAATAGCGCCGCCTGTAGCGCCACTGGAGTTGTTCGTCAAAGCTCCATTGACTGTTACACTGCCTGCTCCCTGCATATAGATTGCGCCTCCGCGTCCACCGGAGGTATTGTTGGTAATATTACCGTTAATTGTCAGATCAACATCATTGGCGATGTAAGCGAAACCGCCGACGTTGGAGGCGGTGCTGTTGCTGATGTCGTCATTGAAGATAACGTTGGAAGCGTTCTGAACCATCAGTATACCGCCATTTGTGCCGGTATTGTTGGTATATGTATTATCTTCAATGGTTACATTGGTCTGTGCAATCCAGATTGCCCCGCCGTTATTTGCGGCATTTCCAGTAAACTCGTTGTCTGAAATGGTATTCATATCGGCGGTGGAATAAGTTAAGGCAATTGCGCCGCCGGAACCGCCATTCATCTTGTTGTACGTGAAGGTGCAGCCGGTGATGGTCGTTTCTCCGCACCACATGGTGTGGAGCGCGCCGCCGCCGGAACCGCTTCCGGAAGAGTTGCCGTCAAAATCGCAGCCGGTCATCTGGATGTTGCCGCAGTAAGACAGGTAAACGGCGCCGCCAACGGCGTTGCCAGCGCCGTTACTATCTGTACCAGCGCTTTTATTCCCATTAAAATCACAGTTGGTAAAAACGACGGTTTCTACGTTACTGACCGAGACAGCCCCGCCTAAAGGACTCCCGTTATTATATTCCGATTGGTTGTTTTCAAAAACACAATTGGTAAAGGTAGCGGATGTATTCTGGACGGTTTCGCCAGTAATTAAATCGTAATTTACCGCTGCGCCGGCTTCCTTCTGATTGGCGTTCAGTGCGGCGTTGTCTTTAAAGGTAACGCCGGTGACGGTCAGGTTTTTCAGTTCCTTGTAGGCCCGAATGCCGGTACCGGTGGAAATCGTACCGTTTGTAACGGTGAAGCTGTTGATTTCGGTACCCATTGATGTGTAAGGAGTACCGATGGTTAAAGCCGCAGGAACGATCTCTCCCGCCGACTGCGGGGTGGTGGAAGATCCGCCGGAAGAACCGTCAGTCCCGGGATGTTTTTCCCCGGAAAGGGTTTTCCCGTTTAAATCCAGCGTCAGGTTATCGGTTTCGACTGTGATTGCCGCGTCTGCGACATCGGTGAGCAGGGTGATGGTATTGCCTGCTTTGGCGCTTTCAAACGCCGCTTCCAGCGTCGCGTACTCGGTATCGCCGATTTTGGCTTCATTTTCCCCTGCCGCAGCCCGTCCCACCGGGAGCAGCATCAGCGCCATCAGCATCGCGACCAGCCCGCAGATCACCCGTTTGCAGGCCATTTGTTTACTTGTTGTCACAACACGTCCTCCGTTTCATTTTTTGTACGTCTGCGGTCAACAGCCGCTCCGGCCGGGACGCCGCCGGCGGGAGGGACAGAAGAGACATTCTGTCCCGGAACCGGCCCGCCTATTCCGGAGAAGCCATGATATAATATGATACGAAACCCGAAATTGACCGCAAAACCAGAGAACTGTAAAAAAATCATGTTACAGTTCTGTTAAATTCGCCCATTTTTCGAAGATGTGATTGCAAAACCTGCCGGGGTATGCTATGATAAAGATGATTAACAGCTTGGAGGAAATTTTTTCCAAGACAGAATGTCTCTTCTGTCAGCAGACAAGCCGCAGCTTTTCCAGCTCCCGCCGGTGCTCGGATCCGGTCGAGACGAGATAGATCCGGGTGGTCGAAAGGCTGGCGTGGCCCAGGATGTCCGCCAGTTTGACAATGTCCCGGGTCGCCCGGTAGAACGCCCGGGCGAACAGGTGGCGCAGGTTGTGGGGGAAGACCTTCCCGGGGGAGACGCCCGCCTCTTTGCAGAGGGCTTTCATCTCCGCCCAAATCTGTTTCCGGTTTAAACTTTTACCGCTTCTGGTGCGGAAGATCGCGCCGGAAGCGATTTTCTGTTTCCGGGCGTATTTGACCAGCTTCCGGCAGAGCTTGCCCGGCAGCAGGACCGTCCGGATCTTTCCCTTGAGGGCGATCTCCGCCATGCCCAGCCGGGCCGCTTCGACGGTGATATACTGCGTCTCGCTCACCCGCACGCCGGTCGCGCCCAGCGTTTCCAGCAGCAGGGCGAGCCGCGTTTTCCCCTGCCGCTGGGCCGCCTGCACCAGCCGGCGGAATTCCGCGCGGGTCAGCTCCCGGGCGTCCTCCCGGAAGGCACGCCGCTGCACCTTCAGCGCCCTGACCCGGCAGTCTTCCCAGCGGAGGAACGTAAACAGCGCGTTGACGGCGGCCAGTTTGCCGTTGACGGTCGCGGGTTTGTGGATGGCGGACAGCTCTTTTTTCCAGCCGGACACCTTCTCCGGCGTGACCGGCGCGCCGCCCGCCCAGGCGGCGAACGCGCGGGCGTCGTGCAGGCATTTGGCGACGGTCGCCGGGGACTTTTCCCGACGGATGAGCGCGCGGCGGAAGGCGGTAAGGCCGGCGGCGGACAGGATGCGGTTTTCCATGGCAGTTTCTCCCTTGCGATTTTCTGGTTTGCGCTTTTCTCCATTATACCGCGCCCGGCGGGGGGCAGGATGTGATGAAAAGATGAAAAAAGGGGGAACCGGGTTGAAATTCCCGCCTTTTCACGATATAATAACCTCGGAAGCCTGTTTCAGGGAAAAAATAGGGAAAGGCTGATGAGTATGATGCAAAACCTCTCCGCCGTCGCGGATTTCTTCATCCGGACTTCCGACGGCAACCTGCTGGGGAAAGTGGTCGCGGTGCTGCTGGCGCTGATCCTGTTCGGCGCGGTGTTTATGCTCCGCCGCAGGATCGTGGCGCTGGTGATCGCGGCCGCAAAAAAACTGACCCATAAGTCGCCGGCCGCCGCCGGGATCATCGACTGCTTTACAAAACCGCTGGTCGGGCTCTGCGTGCTGCTGGCGGGGTATGGGGCGCTGGGGATCCTGCTTGCCGGGTTCGGCGTTTCGCAGCCGCGCTTTATCAGCCAGCTGGCCCGGGCGGGGGTCATCCTCCTCGCCGCCTGGGGGCTGCTGAAGGCCTCCGGGCCGGCGGTCGCGGCCGTGCGCGGGGGAAAGGGCGTGCTGTCCGAGACGCTGGCCGCGTTCCTCTCGCGGATCGCGCAGGTGATCATCGCGGCGCTGGCGGCGGTGATGGTGATGGATATCTTCGAGTACGATGTGACCGGTATCATCACCGGGCTGGGCATCGTCGGCCTGGCCTTTTCGCTGGCTGCGCAGGACACCGCCAGCAACTTCATCGGCGGGGTGGTCATCATCGCCGACAAGCCCTTTGCGGTCGGCGACTGGATCCAGACCAGCACGCTGGAAGGGGTCGTCGAAGACATTTCCCTCCGCTCCACCCGCATCCGCACCTTTAAAGACGCGCTGGTCGTCGTCTCCAATTCTTCCCTGTCGGCCGACGAGATCATCAACTGGTCCCGGATGAGCAAGCGCCGGGTCGAGATGGCGCTGGGGTTTGCCTATTCCACCCCGCGGGAGACGCTGCAAAGGGCGGTGGAAGGGATCCGGGAGCTGCTCGCGGCGGATGAAAATGTCGTCGACCCGGTGACGGTCGCGTTTAACGAGTTCGGCGAATCGTCTTTGAATGTGACGGTCAGCTACTTTATCAAACAGACCGGCTACGCCGATTATATCCGGGAAAAGGAAAAACTGAATTTTAAAATCATGGCTTTCTGCGAAGAGATCGGGGCGTCGTTCGCCTTCCCCAGCCGGACGGTCTATCTGGAGAAGGGCAAAAACCCGGAGGACAGCCTTTGAGCGGGGTCGCCGGGCGGTTCGCGCCGACCCCGTCGGGGAAGATGCATTTGGGGAACGTCCTCTGCTGCCTGCTGGCCTGGCTGTCGGCCCGGTCGCAGGGCGGGAAGGTCATCCTGCGGGTGGAGGACCTCGACCCCGAGCGGAGCGGGCCGGCGTTCGAGCGGCAGATCGAGGACGACCTGCGCTGGCTGGGCCTTGACTGGGACGAGGGTGGGCTGGAGGCGGAAAACGGGAGCTACTGCCAGTCGAACCGGGCCGGGGTTTATGAGGCGTATTTTGCGCGCCTCAAAAGCCGGGGGCTGGTCTATCCCTGTTTCTGTTCCCGGGCGGAGCTGCACGCCGCCGACGCGCCCCACTTGAGCGACGGGCGGTATCTCTACCCCGGCACCTGTCGGGGGCTGACGCCGGAAGAGACGGCTGCGCGGATGAAAAAGCGCAGGCCCGCCTGGCGGGTCAAGGCGCCGGATGAAACGATTGCGTTTACCGACCTGCATTACGGCCCCTATACCGAAAACCTGGCGGCCGAATGCGGGGATTTTGTCATCCGGCGGGCGGACGGGGTGTTCGCCTATCAGCTGGCGACGGCGGTGGACGACGCCCTGATGGGCGTCACCGAGGTCGTCCGGGGAAGGGATCTGATCGGGTCGACCGCGAGGCAGATCTGGCTGCAAAAAGAACTCGGCCTGCCAAGTCCCGTTTACGGGCATATCCCGCTTTTGACCGACGCGGACGGGCGGCGGCTGTCCAAACGGGACGGCGACCTGGAGCTGCAGAAGCTGCGGCAGCGCTGGCGGCCGGAAGAGATCATCGGGATGCTGGCGGCGGCGGCCGGGCTGCTACCGGCTTACCGGCCGGCTACGGCGGCGGAATTGATCCCGGGGTTTTCGTGGGAGAAGGTCCGGCGGGAGGATATCCGGCTGCCGGGGTGGATAAAATAACAGGATATTGTAAAACGCCCTGGCTGTTGAAACGGCCGGGGCGCTGTTTTTCAGATCAATTTTTCGTAATCGCGCCTGCCGTAGATCACATGGGCGATATAGACGCGCTCGTTTGGTTCATCCACCTTATAGAAAACAAGATAATTGCCGGCTTTTGCTTTCCGGTAGCTTTGAAATGCGGCGGGCAAATTTTTACAAAGGCCATAAATCGTGGGCATTTCCGCTATCCTTTGATAGCATTCTGTTAAAAGGGAGAGGAAATGCCCGGCCGCCTGCGGATTGTCCAGGTCAAATTCCAGATAGGTGACGATCTGCTCGATCTCGCTTTCCGCATACGGGGAAACGATGAGTTTATAAGCCATGTTTCTTCCGGATCCTCTTTAAACTTTCGAATGCGTCGGCGCCTTTTCCTTCCCGAAATTGCTGTTCCGAGATATCCAGGCTTTTGTAAAGGTCGAGCAGGAAGAACTTTTCCTCGTATGTTTTCATGTTCATGATGGCCATTTCGCCGTAACCATTTTTGGTGATGAAGATGGGTTCGTCCGACTCCTGGACCATTTTGGAGATTTTGGCGGTGTCCTTCAGGTCGCGAATGGGGATGATGCGCGGCATAATGCTCACTCCTTTCCTGGCTTTATTATACCATAATTATGGGACGGATGCAAGGCTCAGTCCACCTGGGGCGGGAAGGGGTTCAGTTTTCCTTCCCGCTCTTTTTTCAGCCGGTCGGCGGTGAAGCGGACATAGTCCAGCACCTTTTCCAGCGATTTTTCGTCCAGCCCTTCCATCTCGGCCATGATCGCCCGGCGGAGCGGGGCGGCGGAAGCGTTGGGGTCGTAGCCCAGCAGTTCGTCTACCGATACATGGAGGTAGCGGGCGACCGCCAGAAGTTTGGCGGCGGAGGGGGCCGCCGTCCCCTTTTTCCACTGGGAATAAAGGCCGGTCGAGAATCCAAGTTCCCGGGCCATCCGGGCGGCGGTGCGCTTCTGTTCGGAGAGGATCCGGTCGATCCGGCCGGTCAGCGCTTTCATATCCAGTGTGGGTTCGGGCATGGTGTGCTCCTTTCGCAAAAACAAATTTTCGAAAATGCTTGACAGCAGGATAAAAATGGATATATAATAAATATAGAGGGGGAATTTCCCGGAGATGACCGGGCGTTCCCGGAAGGGGGAAGAAGGGCATCCCTTTCCTTCCTTCCTCTCTTAAAAACAAATTTTCGAAAATAAACTTGACAGCAGCTACTAAATGGATGTATAATAAAATAGAGGAGGGGATCCTCGGGGAATTTCGCGGCCTGGCGGCGGGGAAACCGCCGGTTTCATCTATTATTGTAGCAGAATCGCGGGGAAATGCAATCTTTTTTTGCCTTTTTTGCAAACAAAAGTTTGTATATAAAGTTTGGGAGGGAAGCCATGACGGAAGAATGCTATGCGATCGGACTGTATCAGGACGGACGGCCGCTCGCCGTGTGGGACGGGCTGGGCCTGGAAAAGGCGAAACGGATCTACCGGGCTTATTTTAACGACCCGGATTTCGGGCTGCTGCTCTATAAAAACGGGGAACGGCTGAAACTGCGGGACGCCTGGGTCGAGATGGCGGTCTGGGACGGCATCCGGCTGACCCGGCCGCGCGGCCAGGAAAGCCGCGGCCGCTGGAAAAGGAAGGCGGGATGGATTTGACCGAAGGGGAAATGCGGTTTATAAGGGCCTACCGCCGGTCGCTGGACGAAGGGGCGGCGTTTGCCGCTTCCGGGCTGCCGAAAAAAGAGGGGCAGTCGGACCGGCGGGCCGGGCGGGCGCTGTTGCGGCGGCTGAAGAAAAAACGGGCCGAACTGGAGGCCCGGGAGGCGGAGCTGGAACGGGTGACGCCGGAACGGGTAAAGGCCGAGATCGCCCACATCGCGTTTGACGATATCGGGCGGTACCTCTCCTTCCGGGAGGGGGAAAACGGGTTTGAGGTGAAGCCGGCCGATTCGGGGCTTCTGGATACCCGCGGGATCGCCGAGGTGTCGGTCGGGGCCGGGGGACGGATGAGCCTGAAGCTCTATAACAAGGAACGGGCGCTTTATAAGCTCTATGAGATCGCGCGGGCGGACGCCGGGGACGGGGAGGACGGGAGCCTGCTGGACGTGCTCCGGGGCCTTGGGCCGCAGGAGGGGGAAGATGCGGAAGATCAGGGGGTTCAGTGAAAAGCAGCGCCGGGTGCTGGCCTGGTGGGTGGACGAGCGGGAACGGGAAAAATTCGACGCGGTGATCTGCGACGGCGCCGTCCGCTCGGGGAAGACGACGGCCGCGGCGGTCGGGTTCACCCTATGGGCGATGGAGTGCTTTCAGGACACCGACTTCGCCATCTGCGGCAAGACGGTCGGGGCCTGTAAGCGCAACGTCCTTTCGCCGCTGCGGCGGGAGATCGGGGGACTGTATCAGGTTTCCGTTTCCGGCAACTGTGTGACCCTCAAAAGGGGGAAGCGGAAAAACCGCTTTTACCTCTTCGGCGGCAAGGACGAGGGGAGCGCCGCGCTGATCCAGGGGATGACGCTGGGCGGCGTGCTGCTGGACGAGGCGGCGCTGATGCCCCGCAGTTTCGTCGAACAGGCGATGGCGCGCTGCTCGGAAGAGGGGGCAAAGGTCTGGATGAGTTTAAACCCCGAGGGGCCGGGACACTGGCTCTACCAGGAGTGGATCTTGCAGGCGGAAGCGAAAAAGGCGCTGCGGGTCCATTTTACGATGGAGGACAACCCCTCCCTGTCGGAGGCGGTCAGGGCCCGCTACCGCGGGATGTACAGCGGGGTGTTTTATAGGCGGTTCGTGCTGGGGGAATGGGCGGCGGCCGAAGGGCTGGTCTACCCGATGTTCGACCCGGGGCGCCATGTGGTCAAACGGCTGCCCGGTGGGCTGAAAGGCACATATATTTCGGTCGACTATGGGACGATGAACCCTTTTTCGGCCGGGCTTTGGGGACAGGCGGATGGGAAATGGTACCGGATGCGGGAATTTTACCACAACGGCCGGGAAAAAGGGGCGATGACCGACGAGGAATACTATAAGGCGGTCTGCAAGCTCGCCGGGAATGGGACCCCGGCCATCATCGTCGACCCGTCTGCCGCCAGTTTTATCCAGTGCGTCAGAAAGCATGGGCGGTTTCCGGTCAAAAAGGCGAAAAACGCCGTGCTGCCCGGCATCCGGCATCTGGCGGAAGAGCTGCAGGAAGGGCGGATCTTCTTCTCCGCGGGCTGCGCCGACACGATCCGGGAGTTCGGGCTCTACCATTGGGAACCGGACGGGGCGAAAGACCAGCCGGTCAAGGAGGACGACCATGCGATGGACGATACGCGGTATTTTGTCGAGACGGTCGTGCGCGGGGGGAAGAATTTCAGCTTCCGGTGAGATGCCCGCGCCTTTCGCATGAGTCCGGCCGCATATGGACGGTTTTCGGGACGTCTGCCGGACGGTTGGGAAGGTTGTATTGTCAATCGGACAGTACAACTTTTCGGAAGGCACGAACCTTAGCCTCCCTCTATGAGGAAGGTGGCGCGGATGCGCCGGAAGGAGTCGGAAAAACAAGCGGAAGCTGTTTTTCTTTCAAACTATTTTGCTTATGTGGTTATACAGCAAGCTGTCTAACCACACTCCTTCAGTCCGCTGCGCGGCCAGCTCCCTCGGAGAGGGAGCCTTTTAGGTAGTGCGTTTCCATCAAGTTATTTATAATAACAATACAACCCTTCGGAAGGCACGAACCCCCGGCCTCCCTCCCCGAGGGAGGTGGCGCGGATGCGCCGGAAGGAGTGGGAAAAACAAGCGGAAGCTGTTTTTCCTTTTAAGAATTTCAACTATGTGGTTAGACAGCAAAGCTGTCTAACCACACTCCTTCAGTCGGCATTCGCCGACAGCTCCCTCGGAGAGGGAGCCTTTTAGGTAGTGCGTTTCCATCAAGTTATTATGGTAAAGGCAAAAAAGCGAAGGCCCTGTCCGGCGCGCCTTCGCC
>CALXKG010000161.1 GCA_944388825.1 uncultured Clostridia bacterium
CATGTTGCGCCGGATTGGCTGCTCATTTATGAAATCCGGGAGGATGAGATGGTGCTGGCGGCGTCCCGCACGGGAAGCCATGCCGAGCTGTTCGGCAAATAGGTGGGAAATGAAATGGCCGAAACAAGACCCCCAGTCCGGAAACGGGCTGGGGGTTCTTTCATACCTTTTTATCCTTTCAGCTGCACAGCCGGTAAAAGGAGCTGGGCGGCAAAGGCTTTGGAAGAGAATTTGCCGCCCCCGTCAAACTTCTGGAGGAGGGAAGCCATGTTTTCCTCGCAGTGCTCCACCTCCCGGGAGTAGTTGACGACGAGCGTCTGAAGGGATTTTTCGTCCATCCCCTGCCCCAGCGCCCGGAGGGACAGAATCGAGAAGGCGATAAACTTCATCCGGGCGGACAGCCGCCCGTCGTAGGCCGCTTTTAAAAGGTAGCGGAAGGAAAGCAGTTCCGCTACCCGCCGTTCGAAGGACGGGTCGAGGGGCGGGAGCTTGCCGTCCGGGCGGGCGGCCTTTTTCAGCCGCGCCCGCCAGCTGTCCCGCAGGATCAGGCATTTTTCCAGGGCGCGGAGGACCGTCCCGGCGGAAAGGGGCGGCCTGTCCGCCGCGCGGGCCCTTTCCTTTTTCAAATCTTCCTCCGGGTGGAGGGCGGCGCAGAGGGCTTCCGCCTTTTCCGGCGCGCCCTTTCGCAGCTGTTTTTCCGCCTTGCGGCAGAGCCGGAGGGAGAGGGCCAGCCGCTCGTCCAGGCTGCCGAAGGATAAAAGCGCCATCACCTTGTCCCGCACCGCTTTGACCGCGAAGTACTGCCCGGCGTCCAGCTCGTTGAGGTCGGGGGGAAGCTCCGGGCGGTCCTCCATCCGGAAATGGGGGAGGGAGGGGGCGGAAAGGATGATCCGCGCCGCTTCCGGGCAGGAGAGGGAAAGGCCCATCTCCCGGACGCCGCCAAAGTCGTTTATAAACCGGGGATAGAGGCGGCAGGTGCGGCAGAGGGCTTCTTCCCCCAGCTCCGCCTGGATGTCGCAGAGGTTGTCCCGGTTTAAAAAGGGGCAGCGGCCGTCTTCTCTGGGGGTGAAGACGCAGTCCCCGCCGTCTTCGCCCATCGCGGCCCGCAGCCGGTCTCCCAGCGGGGCGGCAAGCGCCCGGTAGCGGGCTTCCGCCGCCGGGTCGACGACCACCTCCCATCCGGCGCAGCAGGTGTCCGGGCAGGCGGCGGCGATACAGGTAAACTGTGGGAAATAATCGGGGGTTATGACTTTCATGGGGGGACTTCCTTTCGGGGATGTGGCATGAAGGGTGATGGCGGAAATGTGGCGCCGCCTATTTTTGCAGCGGGGAGAGGGCCCGGCGGAGGGCGGCAAGGTTTTCTTCCAGCTGCGGTAGGAAGGGGGCGTCCAGGCGGTAGTGGAAATAAAGGGCTTTTTCGGCCCGGCGCAGCGCGATTTTCCGGGCGAGGGGGGCGAGGGGCGTTTCCCGCAGCCATTCCGAGAGGGACAGGCAGGCGGCGGCCCAGCGGATGTCGGCCGGTTCTCTGGCCTTGACGCCGGAATCTTCGAGATGCTGCGCGAGCGTCCCGCCGGGGATGGGTTCGCCGCAGGCGGCGGGCTGGAGGAAATAGGAGACCGTCCCGTCCGGCAGGGAGATCGTCTGCCCCAGCGGGTAGAGGGCGCAGGCCAGCGGGCGGGCCGGGTGGACGGCGCAGCGGCCGCCCGTCAGGAAGGGGCAGGCGGCGGTATCCCGCCGGGGGCGGAGACGGAGGGCGGGCAGGCCGTTTTCGCCGGTATACCGGTCGCAGAAGCCTTCCGCCACCGTTTCCGGCGGGAGGGAGAGCCGCGCCGAGAGCCGGTAGAGGTCGAGGCCGGAAAGGACCAGGTCCCGGCGTCCCCGGCAGCAGCTGCCGCAGCCTTTGCAGCGGAAGGGGAAGGGGGCGGCTTCCGAAAGCGGCGGGCCGGGGGGTGTGAGCGACGGGAAGCCGGGGGCGGGTTTTTCTGGGCGGGGGATGGGCATACGGCGCTCCTTTTTAAGAAAAACGCCGGGGGAGCCCCGGCATTTCGTATTTAAAAGAACAACTTATCGGATTTGCACTACGTCAAAGGCTCCCTCTCCGAGGGAGCTGTCATCGAAGATGACTGAAGGAGTAAGGTTATTCAGCAAAGCTGAATAACCAAACAAGTCAAACTTTTAAAAGAAAAACAGCTTTCGCTTGTTTTTTCCACTCCTTCCTGTTTTCTCAGTTTTTCAGGCTCTGGAGAGGGGCCGGGATGCGGCCGCCGCGGTGGATGAAGATATCCGGGGCGGTGTAGTTGACCTTCATGACCGGGCCGGCGCCCAGCAGCCCGCCGAACGAGAGCTCGTCCCCGATCTTCTTGCCGATCGCCGGGATGACCCGGACGGCGGTGGTCTTGGAGTTGACCATGCCGATCGCCGCTTCGTCGGCGATGATGGCGGAGATCATCTCGGGGGTCGTGTCGCCGGGGAGGACGATCATGTCCAGCCCGACCGAGCAGACGGCGGTCATCGCCTCCAGCTTTTCCAGCGAGAGGTTGCCGCAGCGGGCCGCGTCGATCATCCCCGCGTCCTCCGACACCGGGATAAACGCGCCGGAAAGCCCGCCGACGTGGGAGGAGGCCATGACCCCGCCCTTTTTGACCGCGTCGTTTAAGAGGGCCAGCGCCGCGGTGGTGCCGTGGCAGCCGCACATCTGAAGGCCCATCTCCTCGAGGATGTGGGCGACCGAGTCGCCGACCGCCGGGGTCGGGGCGAGGGAGAGGTCGACGATGCCGAAGGGGACCCCCAGCATCCCGCTGGCCTCTTTGCCGACCAGCTGGCCCATCCGGGTGATCTTGAAGGCGGTGCGCTTGACCAGGTCGGCCACCTCGGTGAGGTCGGCGTCCTTGGGGAGCTTGGCCAGCGCCGCCCGGACAACGCCGGGGCCGGATACGCCGACGTTGATCTCGCAGTCCGGCTCGCCGACGCCGTGGAATGCCCCCGCCATGAAGGGGTTGTCCTCGACGGCGTTGCAGAAGACGACCAGTTTGGCCGCGCCGATGCAGTCCCGACCGGCGGTCAGCTCGGCCGACCGCTTGACGATCCGGCCCATCATCCCGACCGCGTCCATGTTGATGCCGGCCCGGGTGGAGCCGACGTTTACAGACGAGCAGAGGTGGTCGGTGACGGTCAGCGCCTCGGGGATCGACTCGATCAGCTCTTTATCCCCGGCCGAGAAGCCCTTCTGGACAAGGGCGGAGTAGCCGCCGATGAAGTTGACCCCGCAGGCGCCGGCGCATTTTTCCAGCGTCAGGGCGTACTCCAGCGGGTTGCCGCCGGACACTGCCAGCGGGATCGCGACAGGCGTCACCGAGATGCGCTTGTTGACGATCGGGATGCCGTATTTCAGCTCGATCTCCTCGCCGGTCTTCACCAGGTGCTCCGCCTTGCGGCAGACCTTGTCGTAGATCTTTCCGCAGCTTTTTTTGATGTCCGCGTCGCAGCAGTCGAGCAGCGAGATGCCCATCGTGATCGTCCGGATGTCCAGGTTCTCTTCCTGGATCATCTGGATGGTTTCCATAATATCGTTTACATTGACCAAATTGTTTCCCACCTTTAGCTTGCGCAATGAAAATCCTCCTTCTGGGCGACGGTGTTTCTTTCATCAGAGGATAGACGGATTGGCAAGCAGATAAAAATTAAATCCATTTTTTCCGGCGGCATATACGGCGGAAAAAATACCTTAATCCGGACAAGTGTCGACCGTAGGGAGGCATGAAGCCCGGATGTTATTCTGGCAAAAAACTTGTTTTTTGCCAGATATTTCAGATATTGTGCATCGAGTTGAAGATATCCTCGTGCATGACGTGGATGACCAGGCCCGCCTCTTTGCCGTAGGCGGCGGCCCGCTCCGAAAACTCGGCGAAGGGGATGTCCATTTTGGAAATGTCGACGATCATGACCATCGCGAACATATCCTGCAGGATCGTCTGGGTGACGTCGACGACGTTGACCTGGCAGGACGCGCACAGGCTGCTGACCCGGGCGAGGATGCCCACCGTGTCTTTTCCGACGACTGAAATGATTGCGCGCATAAGCGGCCTCCTTTTTGATTCTGGATGATAGCTTTTTTTACATTATAGCCGAATGGGAGGGGAATTGCAAGAGAAGATGGGAATTTTTGGGGAATGGGAGGCGTTATATTTCTTTGAACAAATCAGCAGGCCGCCCGGGATCAGGCGGCCTGCTTTCAGGTCATACGGTATTGGGGTCAGTCGGCCAGCGAGCCCATCGGGTCCCAGGGGGCGAGGACGATCGGCTCCTGCTCCAGCAGGGAAGCCTTGTCGCCGAGGGAAGCGACCGGCACGACCGCCTGGTAGACATAGAGGTCGAACCAGGCGTCGCTGCAGGCGTAATAGCCCTTGTCGCCGTTCTCGTCGCCCCAGCTGTTTTCGATCTTCCAGCGGGTGGGCATCCCGTTTTCGTCCAGGTTGACGCCGGTGATGACCATCGCGTGGTTCATCGCCGAGAACCAGTAGTCGAGGGCGTCGGTCTTGCTCATCTCCAGGTCCAGCCCGGTGACCAGCGGGTAGTCAAACGCGCCGGTATCCCAGAAGCCGTTCTTGCGGTCGCCCGCCTTGCCGACGTCGCTGCCGAACCAGACGGGGTTGCCGGCTTTCAGCTCGCCGATGATCAGCTCTTTAAACTCGCTCATCGGGAGGTTTAAGTATTTGACCGCACGCCCGCCGACGACGTTGCCCAGCTGGGAGACGGTGTAGGTGCGGTAGTAGGGCTTATCGGCGGTCGGGGCGTTGATGATCGAGATGGTGTCCCGGGCAAAGGAGCCGATGTACTTTTCATAGAAGGACTGGGGGGTATAGCCCTTTTCAACCTGGCAGCCGTCCTCGGTCACATACTCGAAGTCGAACCGGCGGGGCGGCTCGCCGTAGCAGCTGCAAAGGAAGCTGTAGGCCTTGCCGAGGACGGAAGCCTTGTAAGCCTGGACCTTTTCCGCCTCGCCCGCCGCGATCATCTTCCGCAGCTGGACGGCGGCGTGCTTGAGGGCCTGGTTGAGGATGCGGTTCATCGAGGCGCTGCAGCTGGACTGGGCGGTCTCGGGCATCGCGTCCTTCGGGACGACGCCGTACTTTTCCACCAGCGCGACAAACATATCCCACTGCCCGCCGTCGTGGACGCCGACGTTCAGGATATGGGCGACGACCCGGTCGTCGGTGGGCTTGTCCGCCGTCTCGATGATCCCTTCGAGGAAGTAGTTGCAGCGCTCGAATTTATCCCAGAAGGCGGCGTAGCTCTGGGAAAGCTCGAAGTTTTGCAGCCCTTTTTCCTGCGCGATCTTTTCCCGCAGGACGTTTAACGACGCGAACAGCCAGCAGCGGCCGGTCTTCTTCTGGTTGGTGACCGGCAGGGTCTTTAAGTCGATCGTGAACTTCTGGGGGACCGCCGTCCGCCCGGCGGCCGCGTAGGCGACGTCCGCAAGGTCGGTTTTGCTGAGGGCGCAGGCCGCCAGCCGCCGCAGCGAATCGGACTGGTAGCTCTGGGAGAAGGAAGAGAGCATCTCTTCGGTGATGGGGGTGGGTGTTGCCATAGTGGATTCGACCTTTCCGCTGAAATTTCGATTGGG
>CALXKG010000162.1 GCA_944388825.1 uncultured Clostridia bacterium
TCTTGATCTGGTCGGGGTCGGTCAGGGTGACGTAGTTGTTCGGCACCATCTGCACCTCGGCGGTCTCAAAGGCATACCCCTTGCCCTGGAGCGCTTCCAGCACGCCGCCGAAGGCAGAGGGCTCGCAGGTGATCTCGATGCTGCCGTCTTCCATCGTGAAGTCGTCGGCGCCGGCGTCCATCACGTCCTCCATGATCTGGTCCTCGGTATAGGTCTCTTCCTCATTGTCGATGACGAAGACGCCCTTCTCCTGGAACCCGAAGGAGACGCAGCCGGTGGTGCCCATGTTGCCGCCGAACTTGTCGAACAGGTGGCGGACGTCGCCCGCGGTGCGGTTTTTGTTGTCGGTCAGCGTCTCGACGATGACCGCGACGCCGCCGGGGCCGTAGCCTTCGTAGGTGTTGTTTTCATAAGAGTTCTTGCTCCCCTCGCCGGCCGCCTTCTTGATGATCCGGTCGATGTTGTCGTTGGGGATGTTGTTGGCCTTCGCCTTGGCGATCAGCACCTTCAGGGTCGAGTTGTTTGCGGGGTCGCCGCCGCCCATCTTGACGGCAACGGCAATTTCACGCCCGACTTTGGTAAAGATCTTTGCCTTGGCGCCGTCGGTCTTCTCTTTCTTTCTCTTGATGTTGTTCCATTTGGAATGTCCAGACATGAAAATCTCCCTTTCATATTTTTTGCCTGTATTGCATATCCTTCCCGCCGCTGCCCATACTTCCTGATGTAAACGGCCTGCCGTTTACAGAAAAGCAAAGGTACACAGAAAGGATGGTTTCGCTATGAAGAATAACGAACAGCGTGCGCAGAACCCCCAGGGCCAGAACGCCCAGAACCGCGGCCAGAACTGCAAGAACGGCCCGCAGAACGCGGGTAACTCCCACAGCGGCCCGCAGGAATAACCTGCCCGTTTCCCAAGCGGAAGGCGGTCTGCCAGACGGCAGGCCGTCTTTTTTCTTTTAGTCCTCCCCCATCGCCTTAAAGCCTTCCCCTTCCACTTCGAAGGATTCGGCGGCGATGATAAAGGCGTTCGGGTCGATGCCCCGCACCAGCTTTTTGACCTTGTGGTACTCGTTTTTGCGGACGGCGCAGAGGACGACCTTCTTTTCCTCGCCGGTATAGCCCCCCTCACCGTGCAGCAGCGTGACCCCCCGGTCGACGGTCGAGAGGATCGCGTCGGTGATCTCCCGGTAGCGGGCGGAGAGGATGTATAAAAGCCGTCCGCTGTCGCCGCCGTAGACGACCAGGTTGATCAGCTGGGTGTTGGCGTAGATGACGATGACGGCGTAGAGGGCGCTCTCGATCGACCGGTAGACGATGACCGATGCCCCGACGATCGCGAGGTCGACGATCAGCAAAATCCGCCCCAGCTGCATATGGGGGAACCGCCGCTGGACCAGCTTGGTGACGATGTCCGTCCCGCCGGTAGAGCCTGCCGCGTAAAAGACCAGCCCCAGCCCGACGCCGGTGACTACCCCGCCGTACAGGCTCGCCATCAGCCGCTCGCCGCCGTAATAGGGGATGTTGAGCGGCGTCAGGATATAGTCGTAGATGACGGTAAAGGAAGCGACCGACAGCAGGGTCTTTAAAATAAACTCCTTCCCGAGGAAGACAAGCCCCAGGATCAGCAGCGGGAAGTTGATAAGGGCGCTGGCAATACCGACCGGGAAGCCGGTCGCGTAGTTGACCAGCAGCGCGATGCCGCTGACGCCCCCGGGGGCGGTGTTGCTCGGCTCGACAAAATAGTAGAGCCCGAAGGCATAGACCGCCGTCCCCAGCAGGACGAGGAAGGAATCCCACAGCATTTCCAGCGCGTAGCTTTTTGATTTCATCCTGCAGTACCACCTTTCAGACGACAGCTGACGTTTACCCTTCTGCCCCGTTCCAGATCATCCGGAACAGCTCTTCCACCCGGCCCCGTTCCCCCTTTAAATAGAGGTAGCCGAACAGGGCCTCCAGCCCGGTCGCGGCCCGGTAGACGGCGGGGCTGGCGTTTTTGGGAATGTTGTTGTGGGTATTGCGGCCCCGGCGGAAGATGGACAGCTCCTCCCCGGTCAGTGCAGGCTCGATCCGGTGGAACCCCTCCGCCTGGGCGGCGGCGCAGACATGGGCGACGGTGCGGCTGTGCAGCTTCTGGACCGGGGCGTTGCCCGTCTCCAGGATGTGGGTGCGCACCAGCAGTTCATAGACCGCGTCCCCGACATAGGCCAGAACCAGCGGGCTTAACTCCCGCGGGTCCTGGATATTGGCGATCTCCAAAGGCGGCCCCCCTTAGTGGATAAACTCGAACCGGAAGCCGAAGATGTCGACCGTCTGGCCCTCTTCGATCCCCATCTCTTCCAGCTTGTCGATGATGCCGGTCTCCCGGAGCACCCGCTGGAAGTACTGGAGGGAAGAGTAGTCGTTCATATTGACGGTGGACAAAAGCTGCTCCAGCCAGTCGGCCTCGACATAGAAGGTATCCCCTTCGCGGGTCACCTCGTACTTGCTGCGGTCGGCCGGGAGGGCTTCCCGATGGACAAATTCGGTCTCGTAGACCTTGACCGGCGGCAGCGTCTGGAGCTTTTCGACCACCGCCTGCATCAGCTCCTTCAGCCCCTGGTGGGCGGCGGCGCTGATCGGGAAGAAGGGGACGCCCTTCCCCTCGATATACTGCCGGAAGGCCGCGACCTGCCCGTCGGTCGCCAGGTCGCACTTGTTCCCCGCGACGATCTGCGGGCGGGCGCTTAAGCCTTCGTCGAAATTGCGCAGCTCAAAGTTGATCTTCTCGTAATCCTCGACCGGGTCGCGGCCCTCGATGCCGGAGACGTCGACGACATGGATGATCAGCCGGCAGCGGTCGACGTGCCGCAGGAAGTCGTGCCCCAGGCCGACCCCCTCGCTCGCCCCTTCGACCAGCCCGGGGATGTCCGCCATGACGAAGCTCTCCCCCGCCTCCCCATACCGGACGACGCCCAAAATCGGGGAGAGGGTGGTAAAGTGGTAGTTGGCGATCTTCGGCCGCGCGCCGCTGACCGCGGAGATCAGCGTCGACTTGCCGACATTCGGGAAGCCGACCAGCCCGACGTCGGCCAGGAGCTTCAGCTCCAGCTGGAGGGTGAAGTTTTCCCCCGGGGTGCCGGGCTTGGCAAAACGGGGGATCTGGCGGGTGGCGGTGGCAAAATGCTGGTTGCCGGCGCCGCCCTTGCCGCCTTTGGCGATGACGACCGGCTCGTCCCCCGAAAGGTCCGCCATGATCTGTCCCGTCTCCGCCTCCCGGACGATCGTCCCCTCGGGGACCAGGATCACCAGATCCTGCCCCGAACGGCCGGTGCAGTTGCGGCTGCTGCCCGGCGCGCCGTTTTCGGCCTGGTATTTTTTCTTGTAGCGGAATTTTTCCAGCGTGTTGAGGTTGCGGTCGACCTGAAAGACGACATCGCCGCCCCGCCCGCCGTCGCCGCCGTCCGGGCCTCCGGCCGCGACGTACTTTTCACGCCGGAAGGAAACGGCGCCGTTGCCGCCGTCCCCCGCCCGGACGAAGATGGTTGCGCGATCAATAAACATAAGGCATCTCCTTTCCTGGCAGATTCTGATCTTTATAGAGCTTTCCCGCGGCCGTGCGGATTATCCCTTCCCCGGCCGCGGCAACCTTTTCAATGGAAAACCCCGGGCGTAAAAGCTCGGGGTTTTGGGACTTTTCTTATTGAGCGGGATAAACGCTGACCTTTTTGCGGTCGCGGCCAGCACGTTCAAA
>CALXKG010000163.1 GCA_944388825.1 uncultured Clostridia bacterium
GCACTCACAAGAAGCAATATAAAAAATAAATTAAATCTCGTCCTAAATATAGGCAAATTACTCAATATACTTATTGTAAATCTTGATAAATATGATCTAAATTATTAATATCACTGTATGTTAGAGAATCACCAATATCAGCAGCACTTGCTGATACCACCCCACAAGAAACCGTCAACATTCCAGCCAGCAGCATCGCAATCGTCTTTTTCGTTTGTTTGACTCTCCTTAAATTTGTTGTAATTTTGCGAGAAATTCATTTCTGGATTGAGAACGAACTTCTCTTGAAGATATTTTACGTTAAAATTTCTCAATTGTCAATAGCTTTTTGTAATTTTTTCTGCCAAACGCCAAAAAAGCGGAAGGAGGGGCCTTCCGCGCAGGGGTATTTTGAACCGGCCGCCTCCGCCGCCGTCAAGGTGCTAAAAGGCGTCCAACAGGTAGACGGTGTCGCCGGGCGGGAAAGCGAGGACCGCATAGCCGTCATACTCAGCCATCCGCTCCCGGTTTACGGTTTCCGCCAGCTCCGCGTTTTCACCGGTCAAATCAGAGAGCCGGAGCGCATCGGAATGTAGCCAAAGGGCCCCATCCATCTGGACGGCAAACATCCCGTCCAGATGGATGATTTCCGGCGCGACGCCGAAGGCTGCCAGATGTTCTTCCTGCCCGCCGGGCCGCCAGCGGTAGATTGAATTACCCGACTTGTAGTAGCGCCAGCCGTCCGCGTCCAGCAGCCAGGCCGAATCGGTCGAGGCATAGGGGGCGCGGGTCCCGTCCTCCAGGTCGAAAAGGTAGTAGTTGCCGTATTCGTCCGCGGCGAGAAGCCTGCCGTCTATCATGCCGTATGGGGTAAAGCCGTACAGCGGGCGGTCTTCCCCGGTCTCCAGGTTAAAGATGTGCGCCGTGCCGGGGTTCAGCGGCGGGGCGTAATAAACCAGGTATTCCCCGCAGGCGAAACTGGGGGCCGCGGCGGAAACAGGCAGCGGGATGGTATCCAGAAGGACCCCGTCCGCGTCCCGCAGCTGGATTTCCATTTGGAATTCTTCCTGTAAGATATCTGTACCCAGGGGGAAGCAGTTGGAAGAAAGGCAGCAGAGTTTGCCGTCCCACTGCCAGACGCAGGCGGTTAGGACGCCGGGCGCGAAATACGCCTGGCTGTCGTAGATTTCCGCCAGCTCCGCCGTCTCGCCGGTTACAGGGTCAAAGGAGACGAGCTGGCCGGTGTCCCAGCGGATGGAATAGGCTTTGCCGCCTAAGACGGTTAGGGTACGGGATTCGGCCGGGTAGAAAAAGCCCTCCGACAGGCATTCAGCCGCCGCATCCCCCGGCGTCCAGCGGCAGAGGGCCTGCTGGCGGGAATAGTAAAGGGTATCCCCATCCAGCGCGGCGGCAAAGCGTCCGCCCCGGAGGCTTTGCACCGGCTCCGGCGCGGGCGGGGCCTGGCAGGCGGCAAGGGGGAGGAGGAACAAGAGGCAGAAGAATAAGGCGAGGGGGCGGAAACGCTTCATATTTTTTCTCCAATCCTGTTAAAATAGGCAAGTTGTCTATTTATAGGATAACAAAGCCGGGCAAGGCTGTCAAGGGCGCTTGGGCGCAAAACGCCAAAAAGCGGAAGAAAAACCGCTTGGTCTTTCTTCCGCTTGCATAAACGAGTGAATCAGCGCAGGATAACCCCTTCGTCGCTCTCGACGAGCTTCCCGAGCTTGTAGGCTTCGACGCCGTTGGCTCTCAGGGTCTCGACCGTCTTGTCCGCGTCTTCCGGCGCGACCACCGCGACCATGCCGACGCCCATGTTAAAGGTGTTGAACATGTCGTGCTGGGGGATATTCCCGGCCTTCTGGATCAGGTTAAAGATCGGGAGGACCTGGACATCCGAGACGGCGATCTCAGCCGACAGGCCCTTTTTGAGCGCCCGCGGGATGTTCTCGTAGAAGCCGCCGCCGGTGATATGGGCGACCGCCTTGACCTTTACCGCCTCGAAGAGGGCGAGCATCGGTTTGACATAGATGCGGGTCGGGGTCAGGAGGGTCTCGCCGAGGGAAGCGCCGCCCAGCTCCGCGACCGGGGCTTTCAGGTCGGCGTTTTCGATGTCGAAGACCTTGCGCACCAGCGAGAAGCCGTTGGAATGGACGCCGCTGGACGGGAGGGCGATCAGGACGTCCCCGGGCTGTTCGGTGTTCTTGTCCAGGACCTTCGATTTATCGACGATGCCGGTCGAGTAGCCGGCGAGGTCGTACTCGTCTTCACTGTAAAAGCCGGGCATCTCGGCCGTCTCGCCGCCCACCAGGTCGCAGCCAGACTGGACGCAGCCCTCGGCGACGCCGGAAACGATCGACGCGATCTTTTCGGGGGTATTTTTGCCGCAGGCGATGTAGTCGAGGAAGAGAAGGGGCCTGGCGCCGCAGCAGATGATGTCGTTGACGCACATCGCGACGCAGTCGATGCCGACGGTGTCGTGCCTGTCCATCAGGAAGGCGATTTTCAGCTTGGTGCCGACGCCGTCGGTGCCGGAGACCAGCACCGGGTGCTCGATGCCGGTGAGGTCCAGGGAGATCATCCCGCCGAAGCCGCCGATCTCGTCAAAGGAAGCGGCGGTTTTGGTGCGGGCGACATGGGCCTTCATCAGCTCGACCGCCTTGTAGCCGGCGGTGACGTCGACGCCCGCCGCTTTATAGCTTTCGCTGTAACTTTTCATCAGGTTCTGCCTTTCATAAGGGAGAGGGATGGGTTTTCCGGTTTCAGGCGCGCTTATTCGCCCATCAGGCGGCGCATGACCTCCTGGTAGGCTTCCTCGGCGCCGCCCAGGTCGCGGCGGAAGAGGTCCTTATCCAGGTGGGCATGGGTCTTGACGTCCCAGAAGCGGCAGGTGTCGGGGCTGATCTCGTCGGCGAGGACGATCTGGCCGTCGGCGGTCTTGCCGAACTCCAGCTTGAAGTCGACCAGGATGATGCCGAGGGTCAGGAGGTATTCCCGCATCATATCGTTGACCTTGAAGGCGTATTCTTTGATCTGGGCGATCTCTTCCTCCGTCGCGAGGCCCAAAGCGATCGCGTGGTAGTCGTTGATCAGCGGGTCGTGGAGGTCGTCGTTTTTATAGGAGAACTCGATGGTGGAGATCTTCAGCTCGGTGCCCTCCGGGACGCCGTACCGCTTGGAGAAGGAGCCGGCCGCGATGTTGCGGATGATGACTTCCAGCGGGACGATCGAGACCTTTTTGACGACCGTCTCGCGGTCGGAGAGCTGCTCGACAAAGTGGGTCGGGACGCCGGCCTTTTCCAGCTTCTGCATCATGAAGTTGCTCATCTTGTTGTTGATGACGCCTTTGCCGACGATGGTGCCCTTTTTGGCGCCGTCGAGCGCGGTCGCGTCGTCCTTATAGTCGACGATGACGAGATTCGGGTCGGAGGTCGCGAAAACCTTTTTGGCCTTGCCTTCATAAAGCTGCTGTAATTTTTCCATGATAAAACATCCTTTCAGAAGAAATGGTATGATGGGTTACAGGTTTTCCGCCTCGGCGGCGATGCGGGCGTCCTTCTCCCGGACCCCTTCGGCCATCTTGACCTTGTTTTCCGCCAGCTTTTCGGCGAGGGCGGGGTCGGAAAGGGCGAGCATCTGGATCGCCAGGAAGGCGGCGTTGGCGGCGCCGTTTACCGCGACCGTCGCGACCGGGATGCTGGAGGGCATCTGGATGGTGGCGAGCAGGGCGTCCAGCCCCCCGCCGATGCCGCCCGCGATCGGGATGCCGATGACCGGAAGGGTGGTGTGGGCGGCCAGCACGCCGGCCAGATGGGCGGCCATGCCGGCGGCGGCGATGATGACGCCAAAGCCCATATCTTTCGCCGCAGAGGCAAAGGCCGCCGCGTCCGCAGGGGTGCGGTGGGCGGACATGACGTGGGTCTCGCAGGGGACGCCGTAGGCTTTCAGGGTGGAGACCGCTTTCTGGACGACGCCCCAGTCGGAATCGCTGCCCATGATGACGGCTACTTTTTTCATCATTAAACCCTTCCTTTCATCGAGAAAAAACACGGGGTATTTGGTAGGCTTACCTGTTTATTGTACATGAGGGACAGACTTTTTTCAATACAGAGAATTTACAAAAGAGCCAACAGGCGCCCGCCGTTTTTTGACAATTTTACAGCTGGGCGATCGCCTCCAGCAGGGCCCGGGCCGTCTCGTCGCCGATCTTCAGCGCGTCCTTCAGCTCCTGCGCCGTCGCGGATTTGAGCTTGGGCTTGGTGGGCCAGCGGGCGAGCAGCTTTTTGAGCTTGACGTCCCCGATGCCCTTGACCGCCTTCAGCTGGGAGGCGGTGTCCGCCTTGCGGTGGAGGGTGCGCTGGTAGGCGATGGCGTAGCGGTGGACCTCGTCCTGGATATTGGTCACCAGGGTAAAGGCGCTGCGCACCATCGGGAGGGCCAGCTCCTCCCTGCCGGTCGTCAGGCCGCGGGTGCGGTGGCGGCTGTCCTTGACCATGCCGAACAGCGGGACCTGGAGCCCCAGTTCGTCCAATACCGGCTGGACGGCGTTGACATGCCCCCTGCCGCCGTCCAGCAGAATCAGGTCGGGGAGCCTGGAGAAGGCCGCGTCCCCGTCCAGATAGCGGGTAAAGCGGCGGCGGAGCACCTCCCGCATCGAAGCGTAGTCGTCCTGGCCGGCGACATCCCGGATGGCGAACCGCTTGTAGTCCTTTTTCAGCGGCCGGCCGTTCTCAAAGACGACCATCCCGCCGACCCGGCCGGTGTCGCCCCAGTTGGAGATATCGTAAGCCTCGATATAGACCGGCGTCGCCGGGAGCCCCAGGAGCTTTTGCAGCTCCTCCAAGGCCGCCACCTCCCGCCCGGTCCGGCGGATCTTATGGGCCAGCTGCTCTTCGGCGTTTAAGACCGCCATATCCCGCAGCTTTTTCCGCTCCCCCCGCTGGGGCAGCACCGGCTCGGAGACGTGGCCGCACTGGAGCTTTAAAAATTCCGCCAGCATCCCCATATCCTCGACCGGGCCGTCTAAAACGACCGCCCGCGGGATCTCCTCCCGGCCGGCGTAATAGCGGTAGACAAATTCCTCCCGGACGGCCGGGATGTCCCCTTCCCCGTCGAAGGTGTAGTTTTCCTTGTCGGCGATCCGGCCGTCGCGGATTTTCAGGACGACGCAGGAGACCAGCGCCGCGTTCTGGGCAAAGCCCCAGACGTCCATCTGCCGGTCCTCGCCCAGGAGTACCGTCTGTTTGTCGGCGATCCGCCTGATGGCGGCGATCTGGTCCCGGAGGCGGGCCGCCCGCTCGAAATCGAGCGCTTCGGACGCCGCGTACATCTCCTTTTCCAGGTCGTCGACCGAGGTGACGCCGCCGCTGCGGATATATTCGACCGCCTCGCCGATGATCTTCCGGTATTCCGCCTGGGACAGCCTGCCCTGGCAGACGCCCATGCAGCGCTTGATATAAAAGTTCAGGCAGGGGCGCTGCTTTTTAAAATCCTGGGGGAATTTGCGGGAGCAGGTCGGCAGCATAAACACCTGGTTGACCTGGTCGGCGGTCTGGCGGACGACGTAGGCGGACATATACGGGCCGATCAGCAGCCCGCCGTCCTGGGGCTTCTGGAGCACCGCCTCGATGCGGGGGTAGGGCTCGTCGGTCAGGTGGATATAGTGGTAGCCCTTGTCGTCCATCAGCAGGATGTTGTACTTCGGGCGGTAGTGCTTGATGAGGGAGCACTCCAGTATCAGCGCCTCAAACTCGCTGCCGGTGACGATAAAGTCGAAGTCCCGGACGCAGCTGACCATCTGGCGGGTCTTTTCGGTGTGGCCGGCGTTTTCCCGGAAGTAGCTGACCACCCGGTTTTTCAAGGCTTTGGCCTTGCCGACGTAGATGATGACGCCCTTTTCGTCCTTCATCAGGTAACAGCCGGGCTCCAGCGGCAGCAAAAGCGCCTTTTCCCGCAGTTTGTCGATACGGTTCCCGTCCATCTGCCCTCCCCTTTCCGGAAACGCACAGGTCAGCCGATCACGACCGCCCGGCTGCCCATCCCTTCGTAAATCTCGATAAAACGGCCCAGCTCCGCCTCCCATTCGCCGTAGATCGGGTCGGCAAAGGTGACGGTCCCCGCCTCCAGATCCATCCCCGACAGGACGACGCAGTGCAGCCCGCCGTAGGGGTGGACGCTCTCCCCGTCCGGCAGGATCCAGGTAAAGCCGGTATGGCGGACGTTCTGCAGCTGCTGGGTGATCCAGACGATCACCGGCCTGCCCTGCTGCAAACAGGAAAGGAGCGCTTCCGCGTCCGCGCCCGACGCCTTTTCCGCCCGGAGGGGGGAACCCTGTTCCGCCAGGTAGGCGTCCGCCGCCTGGATGACCGGCCCCTCAAAGCAGTACCAGCCGGCGATGGTGGACGGGTCGCCGACATAGGCCTCCTCCGGGTCGGCGGTGTAGGAGACCCCGTCCCGGTAGGCGATCGGCTCGCAGGGGAGGTAGGCGGCGAGCCCGGTGTGGGTGACCGGGAAGCCGAGGTATTGCAGGACTTCCGCCAGAGAAGTCACCTCGCAGCCGTTGGGCAGCTCCGGGTTCTGCATAATGACCGGTACCGCCAGTTTTGCCTTTTGTTCCATCACGCCGTCCTCCCCGAAAGAGTATGTCACATTTCCCACCGTCACGGTACCCGTCCGCATCGAGCCGTCGGAGGCGAAATAACGGACGCCATCCGCCGTCTCCACCAGCCCGGTCTGCGCGAAGCCTTCCCCGTCAAAGAAATAGTATGCCCCGTCCACCTCGGTAAAACCCACGGCAAAGGAACCGTCCGGCAGCCGGTAGCGCCGGCCGCCCTCTTCCAACGACCAGCCGGGAAGGAAGGGCTCTTCTTCCTCCACAAGCGGCTCCGGCGGGGCAGAAACCGGCAGGGCGGCAATGACCGTCGGGGCGTCCGACGCCGGGCGGGCGGGTCCCTCCTCCGCTTCCCCGACGCCCGCCGCGAGGGCCTGCTGGGCCGGAGGGCAGTCGGTCAGGAAAAAAAGCCCGGCCCCCAGCGCCAGGGCGCAGAGGCAGCTGCCGGCCATCAGGGCGGGCTTGCCCCAGCGGGCGCGGGCGCCGCCGGACGGACGGGGGGAAAATCGGCTTCGGGCGGGCATGGCGGGCTCCTTTCATCGGTCGGGAAAAGTACATTCGACTATATTTTACCATATCCGGCCGATTTTGCAAGGGTTTAGGAAGAATTTGGAAGGGAACGCGCCTACGGTTTCAGGCAAAAATAAAAAGGAGTGTGCAGGCAAAAAGCACACTCCCCGCCCGGACAGACCGTATAGTGCCTGTATGCCGGGGCTATTCCAACGATTTTTCAAGAATGCGGATAAATTCATCCGGCGTGTAAACCGGGATAGAAGATTTTTTATAATCCTTCAGATTGCGGGTAATGATACAGCCCGCTTCCTCGCGGACGGCCGTCTCCAGCATAACGGCGTCTTCGAAATCGGTAAAATCCGAGGAAAGCGCCCGCCGGACATCCATGCCGGCCGTATCGACAACGTCAAACAGCAGAAAAAGTTTGGATAAAATCAGCCGCGCCTTTTCATCGCTGTGGGTACAGCGGTGGGATAAATAATAAATATCCGTTACGGATTTTGCCGTTATACACCCTGTAAACCAGTTGTTTGCAACCGCCCGAAAGACCTGTTTTGCGCCCGCGGCAAAAGGCTCCCGGTCCTGGATCGCATCCATCACCACGCAGGTATCGACCAACGCCCTCATACTTTTTGCAGCCTTTCTTCCCGCGCCTCTTCCAGGGTCATCGTCGCCGGGACGCTGCCAAACAGGGATTCCGCCACATCCAGCCGGTCCTGGAACGGGTTGGACAATTTGGCGACAATTTTTCCGTTGCGCGTAATATAGATATCCTCGCTGCTGGCCATCAACAGGTATTTGCTTAAATTGTTTTTCAGTTCCGTCGCCGTAATCGACATTAGACCGCCTCCCTTCTCTCTACTTATATTATACGCAAATCGTACGATTTAATCAAGCGAATCGTACAAAATTAACGCAAATTTCAAAAACGCTGCGTACGGCAAAACAGAGAGAAAAACAAAAAGGAGTGTGCAGGCAAAAAGCACACTCCCCGCCCGGACGGGCGCAAGTTCCTGTCACAGGTTATTCGGCTTACTCGGCGAACGCGGATTCGACCAGCTTGACCAGGCTGTCCACAGCGGCCTGCTCGTCAACGCCGTCGGCGATGATCCGGATGTTGGTGCCGCCTACGATACCAAGGGACAGGACGCCCAGCAGAGACTTGGCGTTGACTCTGCGCTCCTCCTTCTCGACCCAGACCGACGACTTGAATTCGTTGGCCTTCTGGATGAAGAAGGTCGCGGGACGGGCATGAAGGCCAACCTGATTTTTGACGGTAACATCTTTCAAATACATACCAAACTCTCCTATACCAAGAATGTCTGACGGGAAAACCACCACTCCACCGGCTGACCATCGTCCGGGGGAATTCGTGTTTATTATACCACAGTCTGCCGAAAGGTCAACCGTTTTTCACAAGAAACCCGCAAAAAAGACAAAATTTCGTGAGCACGATGAAATGTTGCCGAATAGTTTTCCACTTGTTTGGACAAGTTGCACATAAACTTTCCGGCCATTTTTCCCTATTTGGCGGGTGGGATCCATCCTTTTGGATGCTGCTGCCTATATTCTTTCATCATATCCGGACGCTTTTTAGCGGTTCTGTCCAAAGACTGCTGATGCCGCCAGCGCCCGATGTTCAAATGATGGCCGGAGAGCAGCACCTCCGGAACCCTGCGGCCGTCCCAGGTTTCCGGGCGGGTGTACTGGGGATATTCCAGAAGGCCGTTCATATGGCTTTCGTCCTCATAGCAGGAGGCGTCGGCCAAAACCCCGTCGCAGAGGCGGGCGACCGCGTCGGTGACGACCAGCGCCCCCAGTTCCCCGCCGGTTAAAACATAGTCGCCGATCGAGATCTCCTCATCGACGATCCTTTCCAGCACCCGCTCGTCGACCCCCTCGTAATGGCCGCAGAGCAGCAGCAGGTGGGGGCAGTCCCGGAGGGCGAACGCCTTTTTCTCGGTAAACACCTGCCCCTGGGGGGAAAGGTAGACGACGTGGGGCAGCGACTGGCTCTGGCGGATGATGTCCAGGTAGCAGCGGTAGACCGGCTCCGGCTGCATGACCATCCCCTTGCCGCCGCCGTAGGGGGTGTCGTCCACCCGGTGGTGCCTGGGGTCGGGGGAATAGTCGCGGATGTTGTGGCAGTGGACCTCGATCTTCCCGGCCTTCCGGGCGCGGCCGATGATCGAGGCGCCGAGCACCGCCTCGCACATCTCGGGGAAAAGGGTCGCGATGTCGATGCGGATCATGCGAACAGCCCCTCCAGCGGGCGGATCTTCATGACGCCGCCCTCGATATCCGTCTCGATGACCACCTGGGGGATCGCCGGGATATAGTAGGTCTTGCCGTCCGGGAAGAGGATATGGTAGACGTCGTTGGCGCCGGTGGCGGAGACCTGGGTCAGCGTCCCGTAGACCTTATCCGGGTCGTCGGCGTCGACCACCTTCAGGCCGATCAGGTCGGCGATGAAGTAGGTCCCTTCCTCCAGCTCCACCTGGTCCCGGTCAAGGTAGAGGACCTTCCCCACCAGCTTGCCGGCGGCCTCCGGGGTGTCGGTCCCCCGGAGCTTCATGATCACCATATTCTTCTGCACCCGGGCGCGTTCCACCTCGACCCACTTCCCGTCGAGGAAGAGCTCGTCAAATTCGGCCAGGAAGTCGGGGGAGTCGCACCAGGGCTCTACCTTTACTTCCCCTTTGAGGGCGTGGACCGAGACGATCTTGCCGGTTTCCAGTAGTTGATCCATAATGACATCCTTTCAAGGCTTTTTCTATCCCCTATTTTAACATATGGGGCGCGGGATTGCAACGGCTCACTTCCCGCAGAGCAGCTTATAGTCGCACCAGGCGCAGGGGGATGTGTCCCCCGCCTGCTGGGGGGCCGGGGCGACCGCGCCGGACAGCAGCGCCGCCCCCATCTGGCGGAGCAGTTCCTCCTCCTCCGCCTTCAGTGCCGCGAGGCCCTCCCGGGTGATCCGGCTGTCCTCCGGGTGGGAACGGGACGGCGGCTCGATGAAGCTGCCGGGGACCTGCTCCATCGCCTGCAAAACCGGCCCTTCGTCCAACAAAAGGCCGTTCATCCGGAAGAGGGCGGCCCGGGCGTTCTCGTCCCCTTCGTCCCGCTCGAACTTCAGCTTCCGGGGGCCGGCCGGCATATAGAGGATGCCGGCGGGGGCGGTACCCGCAAACCTGCCGCCGCTCTCCTCCACCGCAAAGAGGTAAAGGAGCATCTGCATACTGAGCCCGCGCCTGGCGTCCGACAGCCTGAAGGTGCGGCCGCCGGTCTTATAGTCGATCACCCGGACGTAGTCCCCATCCGGCAGCGAGGCGGTGTCCACCCGGTCGATCTTGCCCTCGACCTCGACGGTAAAGCCGTCCGCCCGGACCGTCAGCGGGCGCAGCTCCCCGCCCCGGCCGATCGGCGCTTCCGCCGCCGCCACCCGGAAGGCGGACTGGTTCAGCTCCCGCTGGAGGGCGGCGAGGATCGCCTCGGCCGACGGTTCCAGCCGGTGGAAGTAGTAAAAAAACCGGGCAGTCTTCTCCTCCCGGCCGCCGAGGGCGGTGTCCAGGTATTCGGCCAGCAGGGAAAGGGTAAGCTGCCGGATGCCGTCCGGGGACAGGGACTGAAAGCCGTCCGTCTCCAGCGCCCGGCGGAAGAGGAAGTGGAGGATGCTGCCCCGGGAAAGGGGGGTTAATTCCGCCTTCCGGGGCGTCCGCAGCCCCAGGCCGTAGCGGCAGAAGTAGGCGAACGGGCAGCTGAAATACTGCTCCACCTGGGTCGGGGACAGGCGGATAAGCGGCGCGCCCGCCTTATCCCGCAGCGGGGAAAACAGCGCCCGGGCCACGTCGGGCGAAACCGGCTCCCCGGCCGGGAGGACGGCGGCTTTATGCAGCTTATCCAGCCGGGCGCGCCAGACGGGGTCGGCCGTAAGCGCCGCTTCCAGCGTCCGGCGGGGGGGCCCGTCCGGCAGGCGGGCCGCCTGTAAAAAGGCGGTCGAAGGGCTCTGGCTGTAAAAAAAGGCGTCCGGCGGGCCGGAAAACGCCGCCTCCGGAACCGCCGCCCGAAGGGAGAGCACCACCTCCGACGGGGAGAGCACCGAACCGGTCAGGTCGGCGGCGGCATAGGACAGCAGCAGCTTTTCCGACGGGATCGTGACCGCCTTGTAGGCGGAAAAGCGTTCGTCGGCAAGTTTTTCGTCCGCCCCGCCGGCCAGCGGCAGACCGGCGGAGATGAGCGCCTGCCGTTCGCCGTCGGTGAACACCCCTTCGGAAGACGGGAGGGCGGGGAAAATCCCCTCGTTGCAGCCGAGGATCGCGACCGCCCGCTTTTCGCCGGTCCGGACCTGCGAAAGGTCGCCGATCAGGACGCTGTCCAGCGTCTGCGGGCGGGGGGAAAGGGGGGTATCGGCCGCGACCGCCCGCAGCAGCTCCAGGCAGGCGGAGACCTCCAGCTCCGCGCCCTCGTCCTGCCGGAGGGCGCGGACCGTCTCAGCGGCGTCTAAAAAGCCCATCAGGCTCTCCCAGGCCAGGCGCAGGTCTTCCATCTCCGCCTCTTCCCCGGCGTCCGCGAGGGCGTCCAGGCGGGCCTGTACGGCGTCTGTGACCTTTTCTTCCACCAACGCCCGGTAGAGGCCGCGGGCGGGGCCTTCCTGCCCGACCGCCGCTTTCAGCCGGGTATGGAGCCCCACCAAAAGCGCCCGCACCGACTCCGCCCGGGCCAGCTTTTCCGCCGCCCGTTCGTCCATCCCCCGCTCGGAAAAGCCGGCGGGGTCGCGGGTAAAGGGGCGTGCCAGCCGGTAGCCGGTCAGGTCCCAGACGTAGGTGTATTCTTCAAAGGCGGAAAGCGCCTCCAGCTCCACCGGCAGCAGGCCGCACTTCAGCAGCATCAGCGCCTCCTCCCGGTCGAGCGGCTTTAACAGCAGGCCGTAGAGGTGGAGGGCAAAGCGGATGACCGGCGAGGACTCGACTGTCCGGCCGCTGTCGAGGAAACAGGGGATGCCGTACCGGTCGAAGGCCGCTTCCAGCGAAGCGCGGCGGGCGTCCATATCCCGGGAGAGGACCGCGATCTCCGCGTACCGGTACCCCTGCCGGGCGAGCGCCTGCACCCAGGCGGCGGCGTGGAAGGCCTCCTGGTAGCTGTTTTCCAGCTGCACACAGGTAATGCCGGGGGCGGGGCCGGGGAAAGGCGCCGGGGCGGGCCTGAACAGTTCGCGGCCAAACCAGCCGATCTCGGGGGAGGCAAAGCGATGGGTTTCGGCCAGCTGCACCGGCGGCGCGACCGGAACCGCATACTTCGCGGCGGCGGCTTTGAGCTTCCGCGCCGTCTCCCGGATACCGGCAAAAAGAGCGTCCCCCTGCCGGGAAGTGTCGTCGCAGAGGGCGACCGTCAGTTCGTCCGCCTGCTGAAGGATGAGCGAAAGCATCTCCAGCTGGACGGCGGTGAAGCTCTTATACTCGTCCACAAAGACCGACGCCCCGGAAAAGAAGCGGCTGTCCTTCGCCTTCCCGACCGCCCGGGAAAGGCGGGAGGACGGGTCTAAAAAGGAACGGGTAAGGAGCGCCTCGTACCCTTCAAAGATCAGGGACAGGTCGCGGAGCTTCTGCGGCAGCACGCCCTCCTCCCCCATCTCCGGCCGGACAAGGGCGGCGGTTTCCGCCAGCTTCCCGGCGTCCACCCCGGCGCGGGAAAGCTCGTTTTTGAGCGCCAGCATCCCGGACGCAAAGCCGGGCTGGGCGGCGCTCCGGCGGAGAAGGGAGAGGTTCCCCCCCGCCTCCCGCACCGCCTCCCGCATCAGAATCAGCTGGACGGTGTCGCTGGCGTAGGCGCCGGCCAGTCCCCCGCAGGCGCGGAAGACGGCGTCCGCAAGCCGCTCCATGCTGTAGACCTGGATGTCGTCCTGGTAGAAGCGGCGCTCCATCTCGAAGGAGTACTGCTCCGGGACAAGGTAGAAGACCCGCTTCCCCTCCCGCCGGCGGGACGCCATCTCTCCCGCCAGGCGGGCGGATTTGCCGGTCCCGGCGCCGCCGAGAATCAGTCGAAGCATTTGAAATCCCTCCTTCATTTTTTATCGGCAATATCATGTTGATTTCGCTGCCCTTAGGGCAGCGACAAAGTTTCACTTTGATGGACCAAAGGCTCTGCCTTTGGATTCCGCTTAAGGAGCAAAGCCCCTTAAGAATCCCATGTTCGACGCGGCCGCTATCCCCGTTCCACACGCATGAGACCGGCCATGGAAGGCCGGTCTTCAGAACGCCGGTTCGACGCTTGGGAAGTTTGTATTGTTAAGTAAATTATACACGTTCCGGCAGGCTATGGCAGGAAAAAGGCGAAGCGCCCGCCGCGCCCCACGCAAAACAGCCCTCCCGGGGGAAACTCCCGGAAGGGCCTGCAGCCCGCCTCATTTGGCGCAAAGCTGGGAGAGCTTCTCCGCCGCCTGTTCCATCTCGGCGGGATCGCGGCCCTTGAGCGCCCGGCGGAGCCGCTTTTCCGCCTCGTCCAGCCGCTTTTTCTCCTCCCGGGAGAGGGATTTCCGGCCGGAAGCCTGCGCCCGGTAGAGCACCGCCTCGGCCGCGTCCCGGGCGGCCGCCTGCCGCCGCCGCTCCCGGTCCTCGCCGGCATAGGCGCGGGCGTCGGCCACCGCCCGGTCGATCTCCTCCTGCGGGAGGTTGCCGGAGGCGGTGATCGTGATCTCCTGCGCCCGGCCGGTCGCCTGGTCCCGGGCGGAAACGTGGACGATGCCGCTGGCGTCGATCGCAAAGGTCACTTCGATCTGCGGGACGCCGCGGGGGGCGCGGGCGATGCCGTTTAGCCGGAAGTTGCCCAGCAGCTTGTTGCCCCGGGTCATCTGCCGCTCCCCCTGGAAGACCTTGATCTCGACCGAGGTCTGGAAATTGGCGGCGGTCGTGTAGACGGCGGTCTTCTGGACCGGGATGGTCGTGTTGCGGCGGATGATCGGGGAAAAGACCCCGCCCATCGTCTCGATGCCGAGGGTGAGGGGGGTGACGTCCAAAAGCAGCAGCCCCTGCACCGAACCGGCCAGCACCCCGGCCTGGAGGGATGCGCCGATCGCGACGCACTCGTCCGGGTTGATGCCCTTATACGGCTCTTTGCCGGTGACGGCCGTCACCGCCTCCTGCACCGCCGGGATGCGGGTGGAGCCGCCGACCAGCAGCACCTTGCCGATCTCCCCCGGCGTCACCCGGGCGTCGTCCATCGCCTGGCGGGCAGGGCCGAGGGTCGCCTCGACCAGGGGGCGGGTCAGCCGGTCAAACTGTTCCCGGGTGAGGGTCATGTCGAGGTGGCAGGGGGTCCCCCGCTTCTGCATCAGGAACGGGAGGGAAATATGCGCCTCGCGGACCGACGACAGCTCGATCTTCGCCTGTTCGGCCGCTTCCATCAAACGGGACCAGGCGGTCGGGTCCTTATGGGGATCGAGGCGGGTCTCCGCTTTGAACTGCGCGGCCAGGTGATCCGCGACGGCATGGTCGAAATCATCGCCGCCCAGCCGGTTGTTGCCGGCGGTGGCCAGCACCTCGATCACCCCGTCCCGGATATCGAGGACCGAGACGTCGAAGGTGCCGCCGCCCAGGTCGTAGACCATCACCTTCTGGGCCTGTTCCCTGTCCACCCCGTAGGCCAGCGCCGCCGCCGTCGGCTCGTTGACGATCCGGACGACGTGCAGCCCCGCGATCGTCCCGGCGTCCCGGGTCGCCTGCCGCTGGGAGTCGGTGAAGTAGGCGGGGACGGTGATGACCGCGTCGGTGACCGGCTCGCCCAGGTAATTTTCGGCGTCGGCTTTCAGTTTGCTTAAGATCATCGCCGAGATCTCCGGCGGGGAGTAGCTGCGGCCGTCGATCCGGATCCGCCTGCCGCCGCCCATCTCCCGCTTGATCGAGTGGATGGTGCGGGCGGGGTGTAAGACCGCCTGGCGCCTGGCCGGTTCGCCGACCAGGCGGGAGCCGTCCTTTAATATGGCGACGACGGACGGCGTCGTCCGCGCGCCGGTCTCGCTGGGGATGATGACGCTTTTGCCGCCGTCCATGACCGCGGCGCAGGAGTTGGTCGTCCCGAGGTCGATCCCGATGAGTCTTGCCATCCGTCCTCCATCCTTTCTACTGTGTTTCCCAGCCGGTGGGCGCAAATCGTCTGCGGACACTTTTCTGCTTTTATTGTAGCCGGGGCGGATGGGGGCGTCAAGGACTTTAACCGAATCGTTACAGTTATTTTGCATATCAATCGAGAAAAACGGCCCTTCCGGGGGAGTCCGGAAAGGCCGCCAGCGTTTGAACCCCTCTGTATGGCTGGATCATGCGCTGGAAAAGAGCGGATATCAGGATAAAAGGCGCACGTTTCAATATGCCAGGTACGCGCCCTTTGCCGGGGAGGCGGCGTGTTCGGCGAACAGCCGGAGCACCCCGCTTTGATACCGCGCCGGTTTCGGCCGCCAGGCGGCCCGGCGCCTTTCCAGCTCCGCTGCCACCTCTTCCGGCGTGCAGCGCCTGCCCGCGATCCCGACGATCTCCAGCCGCCGCCCGGGGATATCCAGCTCGATCAGGTCCCCTTCCGCCACCAGCGCGATCGGGCCGCCGGATGCCGCTTCCGGGCTGACATGGCCGATCACCGGGCCGGTGGACGCGCCGGAAAAGCGGCCGTCGGTGATGAGGGCGATCGAGCGGCCGAGGGCGGCGTCCGAGCTGATCGCCTCGGAGGTGTAAAACATCTCCGGCATCCCGGAGCCTTTCGGCCCTTCGTAGCGGATGAAGACCGCGTCGCCGGGGGAGACCCTGTGATGGAGGACGGTGTCGAGGCATTCCTCCTCGCTGTCAAAGGGGCGGGCGCGGAGGACGGCGTGGAACATCTCTTTCGGGCAGGCGGTGTGCTTGATGACCGCCCCTTCGGGGGCGAGGTTGCCTTTTAAGACCGCGACGCTGCCCCCCTCCCCCAGCGGCGCGGACGCCGGGCGGATGATGTCGGAAGCGGCGATATGCAGGCCGCGGCGGCGGTTGGAGGCCTCCAGCGCCTGCCGGCAGCGGTCGTAGTAGCCGGACTCCTTCAGCATCTCGAGGTTTTCGCCGAGGGTATGGCCGGTGACGGTCATCGCGTCCAGGTGGAGCGCGCCCCTGATCTCCTCCATCACCGCCGGGACGCCGCCCGCATAGTAGAAGAATTCCGCCGGCCAGCGGCCCGCCGGGCGGAGGTCCAGGATATAGGGGACGGTGCGGTGGAGGCGGTCGAAGGCGTCGATGTCAAGGTCGATCCCCGCCTCGTGGGCGATGGCCGGGAGGTGCAGGAGGCAGTTGGTGCTGCCCGACACCGCCGCGTGGACGAGGATCGCGTTTTCAAAGCTCTCGCGGGTCAGGAGCCTTTTGGGGGAAAGCTCGGGGTGGTACGCCATCTCGGCCGCCCGCCTGCCCGCCTCATAGGCGTAATTGAAAAGCTCCCCGCTTTCGGCCGGCAGCAGGGCGCTGCCGGGGAGGGCGAGGCCCAGCGCCTCCGCCATCATCTGCATCGTCGAGGCGGTGCCGATAAAGCTGCACGCCCCGCAGGAAGGGCAGGCGTTCCGTTTGGCCCAGTCCAGTTTTTCTTCCCCGATCTCCCCCCGCTCGAACCGGGCGCTGTAGGCCCCCAGCTGTTCGAGGGTCAGAAGCTCCGGCCCCGCGTTCATCGTCCCGCCGGGGACGACGACCGACGGGATATCCGCCCGGACCAGGCCGATCAGGTTCCCGGGGAGGCCCTTGTCGCAGCTGGCGATAAAGACGCCGGCGTCAAAGGGGGTGGCGTTTGCGTGGATCTCGATCATCCCGGCGATCATCTCCCGGGAGACGAGGGAAAAGTTGATGCCGTCGGTCCCCTGGCTCTCGCCGTCGCAGATGTCGGTGCAGAAATACCGCGCGCCGAAGCCGCCGCCGTCCGCCACACCCTTGCGGGCGGAGGCGACCAGCCTGTCCAGATGGGCGGAGCCGGGGTGGCTGTCGCCGAAAGTCGATTCGATCAGCACCTGCGGTTTGGAAAGGTCTTCGGGCGCCCAGCCGCTGCCGAGGCGGAGCGGGTCCATCTCGGGGGAGAGGCGGCGGGTCTGCTGGCTTTTGAGGGGCATAGGGGGTTCCTCCTTGTCGTCGTAGTGTATACGCCCATCTTAGACCTTTTGGGGGAAGATGTCAATGGGGATCCCCGGTTTTGCGGCGGCGCCCGCGGAGAAGCATAAGCCGGAAAGCGGCGGCGGAGAAAGGGCCTCTCCGGCAGCAAAAAAGGCCGCGGGACGGGCCCGCAGCCTTTGCATCCAGATAGGAACGTATCATTTCGTCCGCATCGTCTCCAGAATGGTCGAGATGATGCCGCAGAGGACGCCGCCCATCGGGAAAAACACCCACGCCGGGTGCCATGCGTTCATAAATACCCCAAAGAAGAAAAACAGGGCGGTGGCGGTCAGCATGATGATCGAGCTGAACGTCTTCTCGGCCCGGCGGATCCGGGCGTTCTGCCGCTCCCGCAGTTCGTCGCCCAGGGGGAGGCCCATCTGGAGCAGCCTTTTGCCCCGGGTATACCGGAGGGCCGAAGCGGTGATGACCGCGGCGCCAAGCCCGCCCAGCAGCAGCAGCGCCGAGACGGAAACCGCGTCGGCGGCATAATAGATCTCCTCCAGCATGATGCAGGCGACCAGCCCCAGCACGCAGAGGACGATCCCAAACCCCAGCCCCCGGGAAAAACGGCGGCCCAGCAGCGCATAATCGCCGGCCAGCCGGGCCTGCCGGGCGTCCGCGTCCATCCCGATCGGCTCCACCCCCAGCTCGGCGCAGATCTCCTCCATGCTGCCGAACTCGCTGACGACGATGCCCAGCGCCTCGTCCTCGTTTTTGCCCCAGCTTAAAAGGGCCTCGTACTTGTCTTCCGCCGACTCCATCAGCTTCTGGCGCATCTCGGCCGCCTGGTCGGTGCGGGGCATCAGGTAAAAGAGGTTGTCGACATAATCGGTTACTTTACTCATTTGGATTCTCCTTTCGGCGCGGGGGATCTTTCGTTGGCGAATATGCCGTCCAGCGCCGCCCGTTCCGGCGGCGGGGCAAGGGCCGGGCGGAGGGCGAACCGGTCGATCAAGTCCTTGGTCTCCGCCCACTCGGTACACTTGTCCCGGAAGTACTGGAAGCCCGCGCCGGTGATGTGGAAGTAGGTGCGCTTGCGGCCCTGGGTCTCGCTGCCCTCATAAGAGCGGACCATCCCGTTTTTCTCCAGCCTGGAGAGGACGGAATAAAGGGTCGTCTCCTTCATCTGGTAGCTGCGGCCGCTGCGGGCCGCGATCTCCTGGAGCAGGTTATAGCCGTAGGAGTCCTTCTCCGAAAGGAGGCCCAGGACGATCAGGTCGTTATAACCCCGCAGGATGTCGCTTCCGATCAATCAATCACCGCCTTTACTCTATCTGTCGTAGTACATCTGTCATGGTAATTATAGCATTTGGTGGAGTAGTTGTCAAGGGGGAGATGGAAAAATTAACTCTAACAACTTAATGCAAACGCACCACCTAAAAGGCTCCCTCCCCGAGTCGCGTTTTGTGATTTTCTCCGCAGGAGAAAATGCTAGCCATGCCGTACGGCTGGCAAACAAAACCGATGAGCGAAGCGGGGAGCTTGTCATCGAATATGACTGAAGGAGTAAGGTTATTCAGCAAAGCTGAATAACCAAAAAAATAAAACTTTTAAAAGAAAAACAGCTTTCGCTTGTTTTTCTCACTCCTTCCGGCGCATCCGCGCCACCTCCCTCGGAGAGGGAGGCCGGGGTTTGCGCCTTCTGAAAAGTTGTATTGTTAAATTAACAATATAAATTTTGAGCATTGAATGTTTATTTCGCTGCCCTTAAGGCAGCGACAAAGTTTCACTTTGATGGACCAAAGGCGCTGCCTTTGGAATCCGGTCAAGGAGCAAGCCCCTTGACAATCCCATATCCGCCGCGGCGTGATTTTTCCGCCCCACCCGCGTAGGACCGGCCGTGGGAGGCCGGTCTTCGGGACGCCGGTTGGACGCTTGGAAAGTTTGTATTGTTGAAATAAAATAAAAGGCCCCCTGCCGGAGACAGGGAACCTTTTGAAGCAGGCAAAGCGTAAAAGCCTTACGCGCCGGCCTTCGCCTTTTTGCCCTTTTTCGCCTGGTGTTCCTTCCAGAGCACCCAGGAGGGGCCGCAGAGGCAGATGGTCGAGTAAGAGCCGGAGATCAGGCCGACGATCAGCGGCAGGGTGAAGGTGACGATCGAATCGACGCCGTTGAGGGCCGCCGCCGCGCAGACGATGATCATCGAGCCGACGGTCGTGACGTTGGTGTGGATCGCGCGGGTGAAGGACTGGTTGATCGAGAGGTTGACCAGCTCGCTGGGGGTCAGCTTGCCGCCGTAGAGCCGTTCGTTCTCGCGGACACGGTCGTAAATGACGATGGTGTCGTTGACCGAGTAGCCCAGGATGACCAGCAGGATCGCGACGAAGTTGTCGTCCAGCGGCATCCGGAAGATCGCAAAGGTCGCGTAGACCATGCACAGGTCGTGGACAAGCGCCACCATCGCGAAGACGCCGGCCGACCAGCCGCCGATCTTGCGGAAGCGCAGCGCGATATAGATGACCATGATGACCGCCGCAAAGCCGACCGCCACCAGGCACTTGAGCAGGAAGTCCAGGCCCATCGTCGGGGAGACGGCGTTGACCGAGACGGCGGTAATGTCGTTGTCGGGGAACCGCTCCTGGAGGGCGTCGTTCATCGCGTTCTGCTCCTCGACGTCCATTGTGACGTCAGAGGGGAAGTTGACGGTAAAGTTGGCGGCGCCGGTCATCAGGTCTTCCGAACCGGCGACCTCGGCGTCGTAGCCGGTGATCTCCTCGACCGCCGCGTGGAAGTCGTCCTCGGCGATGGAGCCGGTGTAGGAATAGGTGGCGATCGTACCGCCCGAGAACTGGATGTCCAGCGTCACGCCGAAAAAGATGGTGACCAGCAGCGCGATGCCCAGCAGGACGCCCGAAAAGGCGTAGTAGACATACCGGTACTTGCAGAAATCAATGTGGGGGCAGAAGATGCCCTTCGGGGTCTGGACGAGGTTTTCAATTTTCTCGCGATCGTAACTCATTTCTGTTTGACACCTCCATACAGATAAGGCTTGCGGAGGCATTTAAACCGCGACAGGCTCTTGAGCATCAGCCGGGACGCGGTGACGCCGAAGACGAAGTTTAAGATACAGCCGACCAGCAGGGTATAGCCGAAGGAATAGATGGTGCCGGCGGTGGACGCGCCGAACATGAAGAAGAGGGGGCTTAGGAGCTTGCCGAAGAAGGAATCGGTCGGGCCGAAGGACCCCATCAGGATGATCGCGACGATGATGGTGGTGAGGTTGCCGTCCAAGATCGCCGAGAAGGCGCGCTCGAAGCCGAGGGAGATCGCGCCGTCGATCGACTTGCCGCCGCAGACCTCCTCCTTGATGCGGGTGAAGGTGATGACGTTGGCGTCGACGCCCATGCCGATGCCGAGGATGACGCCGGCGATGCCGGGCAGGGTCAGGGTAAAGGACGGGACAAAGCCGAAGAAGCCGGAGATCGCGGCGATCGAGACGGCGACCTGGCCCATCAGCGCGAAGATCGCGACGAAGCCGGGCAGCCGGAAGAAGATGACCATGTAGATGCAGATGCAGACAAAGGCGATCGCGCCGGCGACGACCATGACGTCGCGGGCGCCAAGGCCGAGGGTCGGGTTGATGGTCGAGTAGTTCTCGGCGATCAGGTTAAAGGGCAGCGCGCCGGAGTTGATCTTGTTGGCGAGGGAGGTCGCCTCCTCGGCGGTAAAGTTGCCGGTGATCGACGCGCGGCCGTCGGTGATGGCCTGGTTGACCGACGGGTAGGAAACCATTTCATCGTCCAGCCAGATGGAGATGACGCCGTGGCTCTCCGCCAGACGGGAAGTCGCCTCGGCAAAGGCGTCCCGGCCGGAGTCGTTGAGGTTCAAGCTGACGCCGTAGGTATTGTTCTGCTGGTCGTAGTAGGGGTAGGCCTCGGCGACGTCCTCGCCGTCGATGATGATATTCTCGGCGGTGACGCCGGAAGGCGCGCCGGTGGAATCGACCTCATTGCCCTCCCGGAAGGTGAGGACGGCGGTATCGCCCAGCTCCTCAATAGCCGCCTGGGGGTCAAAATCGGTCTCCCCCTCTTTCCAGGGAAAGCGGACGATGATGCGGTAGTGGGTATAGTCGACGTAGACCTCCGAGTCGGTGATGTTGAGCGAGACCAGCCGGGAGTTGATGACCTCCTTGGCCGCGTCCATCTGGGCCTCGGTCGCCTCGACCCCTTCCGGCGGGGTAAAGGTGACGTCGACGCCGCCGCGGATGTCGATGCCCCAGCGGATATCGTTCCCGCCTTTGATGTAGACCGTTTCCTTATCGCCGTAGACCGTCTTGAACCCGAAAAGGCTGAGCAGGGTCAGGACGACGATGAAGATCGAGACGATAAAGAATACCGGCCTTGGCACTCGTTTCATGTAACCAATTCCTCCAATGCAGTGAAAATCCGTGCCATCCGTGAAAAAGCCCCCGAGGGTTTCGCCCTGAGGGACAGCGGGGAAATCCCCAAAAACAGCACTACATAGGGTTATTATACGCAAATCCCCCTGAAAAGTCAAGCGCCGGGAGAGGGTTGGGGGCGGGCGTTTTGCAAACATTCCATGAACTGGGAAAGAAAACGCGCGCAAGCGGCTATTGCCATCCGGGGAAGAGTGTGCTACAATAAAGGCGCACCGGCAATATCCCTCCGCTTCACCCGTGCCCGGCGGGGGGCAGGGCCGGAAGGCAGGCGGGCGCCCCGAAGCGGTCAGAGAAGCCGGGGGCCGGCCGGAAATTCCGCTGCACGGAGAAAATGAGGTTATAATGAAAGAAACAAATGTGACAAAACTGGTTAAAATCGCGCTGATCGGCGCGCTCTACGCCGTCCTGACCCTTGCGGTCGCGCCCATCTCTTTCGGCACCGTACAGTTCCGGGTGAGCGAGGCGCTGATGGTCCTGCCGCTCTTTTCGCCGCTGGGCATCTGGGGGGTCGTGTTCGGCTGCTTTTTCTCCAACCTGGTGGGCTTCCTGGCCGGGATCAACCCGACCGGGCTGATCGACTCGGCCGTCGGGACGCTGGCGACGCTGCTGGCGGCGGCCTCCGTCTACGGGATCGGGCGCAGCCCGCTGCCCAGCCCGGCCAAGGCGCTGCTCTCCCCCATCCCGACCATCCTGTTCAACGGGGCGATCGTCGGGGCGGAGCTGGCCTACGTCTTCGGCGGGGAACCGGGGCAGTCGTTTGCCGCCGCCTGGGCTTTCCAGGGGGTATCGGTCGCCGCCGGGGAACTGGCGGTCTGCTATACGCTGGGGATGGCGCTCGCCTTTGCGTTCTACCGCGCCGGTCTGTATAAAAAGCTGTTTCCTTCCGCGAAAACGGCTTAAACGCTTAAGTATAACAACTTGATGGAAACGCACTACCTAAAAGGCTCCCTCCCCGAGTCGCGTTTTGTGGTTTTCTCCGCAGGAGAAAATGCCAGCCATGCCGTACGGCTGGCAAACAAAACCGATGAGCAAAGCGGGGAGCTTGTCGGCGAATGCCGACTGAAGGAATGTGGTTAGACAGCTTACTGTATAACCACATAGGCAAAATCGTTTGAAGGAAAAACAGCTTTCGCTTGTTTTTCCCACTCCTTCCGGCGCATCCGCGCCACCTCCCTCAGAGAGGGAGGCCGGGGTTCGTGCCTTCTGTAAAGTTGTATTATTAAATAAAAAAGATAAAAAGCCCCCTGTCCCGCTCTGACCGGGACAGGGGGCTTTTTCTGCCGATTTCAGTTGATCATCTTCGCGTATTCCTTGGGCGAGATGCCGTATTCCCGCTTAAATTCGGTCGACAGGTAGGTCGGGCTGCAATAGCCTAAAATATCGCTGATCTGGGCGATGGTGTAGCGCCCTTCCGCGATCATATCCTTGACCTTCTCCAGCCGCACCAGGCGGACGTATTCCGAAATGCTGCGGCCGACCTTCTGTTTGAAGAGGCTGGACAGGTAGGAGGGCGAGAGGGAGAGCTGTTTGGCCAGCCAGGGCAGCGTGATCGACCCGGTGATGTTCTGGTGGATCAGGTTGACGCACTCGGTGACATAGCTGTTATCGACGTTGACCCGCAGGCGGGGCGGGATCCGGGTGACGATGGAATCGGCGTGGATGTTGCGCAAGACGGTGATCAGAAGGCGGGTCAGTTCGCAGACGATCATATCGTCGGCGCAGATGTCCCCGTCCTTATCTTCCCTGAGGATATCCTGGATGATCCGCTGGCAGTCGTCGTCGGCATAGACCGCGTGGCCGCCGATGATCCCGGCGTGGGAGATCTCCCCGTCAAAGGTGATCGACAGGAAGGTGACCGGCTTGCCGTCGTCCTTCTGCTTCTGCACCTTGTGGGGCGGGAAGAAGATCAGCTGGCCCTGCTTGAGGTCAAAGGCGCGGCCGTCCAGCTCACAGGAGAGCTGGCCCTTCTGCACATAGACAAACTCCCAGAAGGGGTATTCGTCCCCATGGTAGGAGAAATGCTGGTCCTTTTCCTGGTAGAGGACGGTATAAAGGGTGTGGATGGACAGGCCCGGCACAAACCCGGTGCCGGAAAGAACGGTCGTCACCGGGGTAAGCTGGCGGGCGGTGCGGGCGTAAAGGCGGTAGGTAAGCCGGCATTCGTACGGGAGGATGCAGAACTCCACCCCGGCGCGGATGACCGCCATATGATCGAACAGGAACTTCTGGATGATGCCGTCCTCCGCCCGGACAAACATGACGCCGACGCCGGTGACCGGCTCGACCAGGATGTCGTCCTCATAGCTCCACAGGGCAGAGCTGATGCGGATGTCCTCGTCGTGGACAACGGGGGTCACATCTTCGTAGCCGGCCAGCGAATCGACGGGCGACCCGAAGATACGGAAATTTACGGGGTTGATCTCTTTGAGCTGCATACCATTACCACCTTTTCTCTGTTGCCGCCGGGAGGACGGCTTTTTTTACATTTTCCTCTTCCTTTTTACGTTTCTGTTGTCTTACGGCAGTAAACAGCCGCAGCCTGGCCGCGGTATCCGTTCCGCGGGCCGGGACGGCGCCTGAGATATCCCGCGGGACCCATCCGGTCCGTTTGCCCGGGATATCGCACAAAAACAGGAAAATAAACAGGCCGCGTCTTTTCCGCATCCATCTTTTTCCCCAGACGGGCAGGCCGGTCGGCGAAAACCATTTGATGCTGTCAGCATATATACACGGCGCTTTACATTTATAGTTTACCGTATTTTTCCTGATGTGTCAACACCTGTTTCTGCAAAAATGGGGCTTTATCGCTACAATTTTGCCGAACCCCGGTTTTATTTATCTGTGCCTGAGTATTTCCGCCCCGTCCCGGCCGGAAAAGTGCGTCCAGGGCGGACGACAGGGCCGGCGCGAACAGCACCGCCAGGGCGATAAACGCAAGCCCCGCCGCCGGGATCGGGGCGGTGCCGAGAAGCGTTTGCAGCGCCGGAAGATAGACCGCCCCCACCGAAATGGAGGCCGAAGCCAGCACGGCGGCAATGAGTTTTAAATTGCCAAACGGATTCATCTTCCAGAGCGGCTTATCCTCGCTGCGGCACTCGAAGACGTGCAGCAGCTGGCAGAAGACAAGGGTAAAAAAGGCGGCCGTCCGGGCAAGGGGAAGGCTGCCGGACTGCAGAAAACGGCTGTAGACAAACAGCGTCGTCAGCCCGATGAGGCAGCCGCGGAAGAGGATCTTCCCCAGCAGCCCATCCGAAAAGACCCCTTCGTCCGCCCGGCGGGGCGGGCGGTCCATCAGGCCCTTCGCCGCCGGTTCCAGCCCCAGCGCGATCGCCGGCAGGCCGTCGGTCACAAGGTTGACCACCAGGATGTGGATCGGGCTTAAAACGACCGGCATCCCCATCAGCATCCCCAGGAACATCGTCAGCACCTCGCCGGTGTTGCAGGCCAGCAGGTACCGGATAAAGCCGCGGATGTTTTTGTAGATCGCCCTTCCCTCTTCCACCGCCGCGACAAGGGTCGCGAAGTTGTCGTCCAGAAGCACCAGGTCGGAGGCCTCCCGGGTCACGTCGGTGCCGGAAGCGCCCATGCTGACGCCGATATCCGCCTCCCGGACGGCCGGGGCGTCGTTGACCCCGTCGCCGGTCATCGCGGGGATGTGGCCGGAGGCCTTCAGCGCCCGGACGACCATCAGCTTATGACGCGGGGATACCCGGGCAAAGACGGTCGTGCGGGCAACCGCGTCCCGCTGCCGCTTTTCGTCCATCCGGTCCAGCTCCTCGCCGGTCAGGATGCCGTCCCCTTCCTTCCAGATGCCCACCTCCCGGGCGACGGCGCGGGCGGTCAGCTTATGGTCGCCGGTGATCATCACGATCCGGATGCCGGCCCGCCTGCAGAGCCGCACCGCCTCTTTGACCTCCGGGCGGGGCGGGTCGATCATCCCGGCCAGGCCGAGGAAAGTAAGGCCCTGTTCCGATTTTTCCGACAGGCCCTCCCCTTCCGCCGCCGGGCGGCAGGCGGCCGCCAGCACCCGCAGCCCTTCTTCCGCCATTTTATCCGCCTCGGCCAGGATCTGCGCCCGGACCCCCGGCGTCAGCGGGACGGGGCCGGAAGGGGTATGGACGGAAACGCAGCGGGAGAGGAGGATGTCGCAGCCGCCCTTGCAGTAAAGCCGGAACCCCTCCCCGCTTTTTACCAGCACGCTCATCATCTTGCGGGAAGAATCAAAGGGAATCTCCGCCAGGGGCGGTTCCCGCCGCCGCAGTTCCGCAAGGGGGAGCCCCGCCTGCCGGGCCGCTTCGCACAGGGCGGTCTCGGTCGGGTCGCCCAGGTAGTTCCCGCCCGATTCGGTGACGCCGCTGCAGAGGGAAAAGGCGGTGAGGGCCAGACGGCCGTCTCCCGCCCGCGCCGTCTCCCCTTCCCCCGACGGCAGCCAGAGGCGGGAGACGGCCATTTTGTTTTCGGTGACGGTGCCGGTCTTGTCGGTGCAGATAACGTCGGCGCACCCCAGCGTCTCGACCGCCGACAGCTTGCGCAGAAGGGCGTTCCGCCCCACCATCCGCCGCACCGCCAGGGCCAGCGAGATGGTGACGATCGCCGGGAGCCCCTCCGGGACGGCGGCGACCGCCAGGCTGATGCCGGTCATCAGCATCTCCCGCAGTGGTTCCCCCCGTATAAGCCCCGCCGCCGCGACCGCCGCGCAGACCAGCAGGCAGCCGGCCGCCAGGAACCTGCCCAGTTCATCCAGCCGCTTCTGGAGGGGGGTCGGGCCGTCGGGGATCTCCCGCAGCATCCCGGCGATCCTGCCCATCTGGCTCTCCATGCCGGTGGCGGCGACCTCGGCCGTCCCCCGCCCGGAGACGGCGGTCGCGCCCATATAGACAAAATCCGGCCGGTCGGGCCGCGGCTCGGGGGAATCTTCCCGGCAGGGCGACTTCGGGACCGCGACCGACTCGCCGGTCAGCATCGACTCGTCGCAGGCCAGCGCGGCGGTAAACAGCAGCTTCCCGTCCGCCGGGACTTTGTCCCCCGCTTCCAGCTCGATCACATCCCCCGGCACCAGCTCCCCGGCGTCGATCAGCGTAAGCGCCCCGTCCCGCCAGGCGCGGGCCTTCGGGGCCGCCATCTTTTTCAGCGCCTCCAGCGTCCGCTCGGTCTTAAACTCCTGCAAAAAGCCGAGGAGGCCGTTTAGGAGGACGATGACCGCGATGGTCAGCGCCTCGGCGTACTCGCCGGTCAGGACGCTCACCACCGTGCCGCCCAGCAGCACAAGGGTCAGGAAATCCTTAAACTGGCTGACAAAAATCTTCGCCGGATGCGCCTTCTTCCGCCCGGCGAGGCGGTTGGGGCCGTAGAGCTTGCGTTTTTCCGCCGCTTCGGCGGTGGTCAGGCCTTTCACGCTTGCCATGTTTGACCACTCCTTCCCGGGGCGGTCGCCCGGCCCCTTTGGGGAAGGATATGCGGGT
>CALXKG010000164.1 GCA_944388825.1 uncultured Clostridia bacterium
CCAACAATGGAACCATCTCCGGTTCCGGCACGCTGAATTACGAAAACGGCGAAATGTCGGGCAGTGGGTCGGTTGCAGACACTGTTACGGTGATTGAACCCGAACCGGAACCCGAGCCCGAACCCGAGCCCGAACCCGAGCCCGAACCCGAACCCGAGCCCGAACCCGAACCGGCTCCTGAGCCGGAACCCAAACCCGAGGAACCGGAAGAGGTCTACATCCCCTCGACTCCCATCTCCGACGGCCTCCATGAATATTCGATGGGGACGATGCTGTATATCGACGGCAAGCGCGTGAAGGGCCTCTATGAATACGAAAACGCCACCTACTATTTCGACCAAAGCGGCTGGATGCAGACCGGCTGGGTCGAGCTGGAAGACGGCTGGCACTACTTCGCCGAAGACGGCAAGATGGTCACCGGCTGGCTGCAACTCGGAAGCGTCTGGTACTATCTCGACTCCGCCACCGGCCTGATGTACGCGGACGGCCTTCATACCATCGGCAAATCTGCCTACTACTTCCACGACTGGGGCGGGATGGCTTCCGACTGGTGGTATGAGGCGGAAGACGGCTGGTACTATTTCGGCGGCTCCGGCGCGATGAAGGCCGCCTGCTGGCTCCAGTGGAAAGGGGACTGGTATTACCTCGCCGAGACCGGTAAAATGGCTGTTGATACCGACATCGGCGGTTATTATGTCAGCCCTTCCGGCGTCTGGATCCCCTGACCGATACTGTATGCCGCTGTCCTTCCCGGACGGCGGCATTTTTGTCTTTCCAAACGTCCAATTTTGCGCTATAATAGAGGCATATTCCCCGAAAAAGGAGCGTTTACCATGTCCTTCCCCCTTTCTTTCGACCCTCTTGCCTACCATTACCCCTCCCGCCGCAACCTGGTCTACGGCCGCCGCGGGATGGTCTGCACCGGCAACCCCCTCGCCGCCCAGGCGGGGCTGATGGCCCTGCGCAAGGGCGGCAACGCGGTAGACGCGGCGATCGCCGCCGCTTCCACCCTGACCGTCGTCGAGCCGACCGCCAACGGCCTCGGCAGCGACGCCTTCGCGATCCTCTGGTACAAGGGCAAGCTCTACGGCTTAAACGCCAGCGGCCCCGCCCCGATGGCCGCGTCGCTGGACGCCGTCCGGGAAACCGGCGCGGACAAAATGCCCGAGACCGGCGTCAAGTCCTCGGTCGTGCCGGGGGCGGTCGGCGGCTGGGCGGCGCTTTCCGAGCGGTTTGGCAAGCTGGATCTGCTGGAGGACCTGGACGACGCGATCTGCTACGCCCGGGACGGCTTCCCGGTACAGCCGGGCGTCGGCGGCGTCTGGAAGGCGAGCTTTGACCGCTACGCCCGTTTAAAACCCGATTTTCCCGAGCTGGAGAGCTGGTTTGACTGTTTTGCGCCGGACGGGCGCTGCCTCGCCCCCGGCGATATCCTCCGCCTGCCGGACCACGCGAAGACCCTCCAGGCGATCGGCGCGTCCGGCGGCGAAGCCTTCTACCGCGGCGAGATCGCCCGGCAGATCGGGGCGTATTACGAGAAGATGGGCGGCTTCCTCCGGGAAGGGGACCTAAACGCCTACCGTCCCGAGTGGGTGGAGCCCCTCTCCACCGATTACCACGGCTATACCGTCTGCGAGCTGCCGCCCAACGGCCACGGCATCACCGTCCTGATGGCGCTGAATATCCTAAAGGGCCTCGCCCCCACCGGCGATGGGTTTATTGACCTCCACCGCCAGATCGAGGCGATGAAGCTGGCCTTTGTGGACGCCCAGAAGTATGTCGCCGACCCGCGCTTTATGCGGGATGTTACCCCCCAGGCGCTCCTTTCGGAAGAATACGCCGCCTCCCGCCGGGCGCTGATCGGGGAGACCGCCCTCGACCCGTCCCCCTGGACGCCGGTCAAAGGCGGCACCGTCTACCTCTGCGCCGCCGATGCCGAGGGGAACATGATCTCCTATATCCAGTCCAACTATATGGGCTTCGGCTCCGGCGTCGTCGTCCCGGGGACGGGCGTCTCGATGAACGACCGGGCGGCGAATTTCTCCCTCGACCTGCCTCCCCCAACGCCTTCGGCCCCGGCAAAAAGCCCTACCACACGATCATCCCGGGCTTTCTCCTCAAAGACGGGCAGCCGGCCGGCCCCTTTGGCATTATGGGCGGGTTTATGCAGCCCCAGGCCCACCTGCAATTCCTGCTGGGGTCGATCGACCAGCGGTTAAACCCTCAGGACGCGCTGGACAAACCCCGCTGGATGTGGACGGGCGGGAAGACCATCGAGGTAGAGCAGTCCTTTGACCAGGCGCTGGTCGGCAAGCTCCTCCGCGCCGGGCATAAGGTGGTCGTCCAGCCGACCGCCGGCCCCTTCGGCCGCGGGGAAGCGATCTGGTGGGATGCGGACACTGGCCTGTACTGCGGCGGCTGCGAGATGCGCACCGACGGCCAGGCCGCCGTCTGGTGAGAAAGGGGTGCGCCCATGAAAGCAAGAGTACAGCAGCCCGCCTTTCCCTTCTCTCTCTGGCTGTATACGCCGGGGGCGGGGTATGAAGCGGTCTCCCGCGCGACGGCGGCTGCCGCCGCGTCGGCGGGGGCGGCCTTTCACGCTTTTGGCCCGGGATCCGCCGGGATGCCGTTACAGTCGATCTTAGCGGGCGGCCAGCCGGTCCCGTCGGATACCCCGCCGGACGAACCGGTGCTGCTGATCGCCGGGGCCGGCCGCCGGGAGCTGGACGGGATCCTCCGCGCCCTGCGGGAGAAGTCCGCCGAAGAGGGGGCGGAGCCGGTCGCCCTCAAGGCGGTCGTCACCCCCACCAACCTCGGCTGGGTCTTTTCCGACCTCGCCCGGGAGCTTAAGCAGGAGCACGCGCTGATGCACAGCAAGCCCTGACGGTTTTTCCCCCGTCCCCTTTGGGAAAGGTGGAAAACCGCGTACAGTAAGGAGGATGCAGGATGGAAAAACGGATACTGGTGGTGGAGGACGAGACGGCGATCCGCGAGGTGATCGCCATCAACCTCCGCCGGGCGGGTTTTACGGTCGTCGAGGCGGCGGACGGGGAATCGGCGCTGATCGCCTTCGGGGCGGGGGCGTTCGACGCGGTCATTCTGGACATCACCCTCCCGGGCATCGACGGCTTTTCGGTATGCCGGGCGATCCGCGCCAAGTCGGACACGGCCGGCATCCTTTTCCTGACCGCCCGCACCCAGGAGGCGGACAAGGTGGGCGGCCTGCGGATGGGGGCGGACGATTATGTGACCAAGCCCTTTTCCCCGTCGGAACTGGTGGCGCGGGTGGAGGCGGTCTGCCGCCGGGTGCAGCTGGCGGCCCAGTACCCCCGGGCGGCGGAGGTGGAGAGCGGCCCCTTTGTCCTCAACACCCGCAGCCGGACGCTTATGAAAAACGGCCGGCCGGTGCCGCTGACCCAGGTGGAATACCAGATCGCCGAGCTGCTGCTCCGCTGCCACGGCGAGGCGGTCGAGCGCACCCGGATCCTGCGGGAGGTCTGGGGCGGCGGCGGGGCCGACCCGAAGATCGTCGATGTCAACATCCGCCGCCTCCGGGTCAAGCTGGAGGACGAGCCCTCCCATCCCGTCCACCTCCAGACCGTCTGGGGGTACGGGTATAAGTGGTGCCCCTGATGGCGGGGAAACCCGGCCGCCGGTTCTGGCAGGGGATCGCCGGCAAATGGCTCATCACCTCGACCGGCGCGGTGCTGATCACCCTGCTGGCCGCTATCGCCGTGGTCGCGATGCTGGGGCGGCAGTATTACTACGGTTCCGTGCGGCAGTCGCTCTATTCCCGTTCGGAATATCTCGCCCAGATGATGGAGCAGTACGCCGACGGCAGCATCCCGGACAGCTTTGACGTGGACCTTGCCCACTATATCCGCACCTTCCCCGAGGCGGCCTGTACCGTCATGGCCTTCGGCGGGGAAGGGGAGCCGCTCATCTCCGCCGGGCAGCTGGCGGAGGTCCCTTCCCTCCCGGACTATGACCGGGCGGTATCTTCCCCCGACGGGACCGGCTGGTGGCTGGGGGAGCTGGAAGGCGGGAAGGTGCTGTCGGTCTGCCGCCTGGTGCCGGTGGAGGGGAGCCGGTTTGCGGCGGTGCGGTATATCATGGGCCTGTCGGAGGCCGACCGGGCGGTCTGGGGACTGCTCTGGACGACCGCCGGGGCCGGGTCGCTGCTGCTGCTGGGGGTACTGGCCCTCGGGATCATCTTCACCCGCGGCATCGTCCGGCCGGTCCGGGAGATCGGGGCCGCCGCCAGCCGGATCGCCGCCGGGGACTTCGGCACCCGGGTCTCCCGCCGGGCGGGGGACGAGCTGGGGGAGCTGTGCGGGACGGTCAACGCGATGGCCGACGCCCTCGAGCGGTCGGAGAAGCTGAAAAACGAGTTTATCTCCTCCGTCTCCCACGAGCTGCGTACCCCCCTGACCGCGATCCAGGGCTGGGCGGAGACATTGGGGGACGCCGCCGTCGACGGCGAGATCACCCCCGACGAGATGGAGCTGGTGAATAAGGGCATCCGGGTCATCGCGGAGGAGACCGCCCGCCTTTCGGAGATGGTCGAGGAGCTTCTCGACTTCTCCCGGATGGAGAACGGCCGCCTCAAAATGGAGATGGAGCGGATGGACATCTTGGCCGAGCTGGAGGAGGCGGTGCTCGTTTACGAGGAGCGGGCCCGCAAGGAGGGCAAATCCCTTTCCTACACGGCCCCGCCGATGCTGCCGGTCCTGGTGGGGGACCGCAGCCGGCTGCGGCAGGTGTTTTTAAACCTCATCGACAACGCGGTGAAATACACCGCTCCCGGCGGGAAGATCGCCGTTTCCGCCGGCCTTTCGGGCGAGTCGGTCGAGATCGTCATTTCCGACGACGGCGCCGGCATCCCGCCCGCCGACCTCCCCCACGTCAAGGAGCGGTTTTATAAGGCCGCCCATTCCCGCCCGGGCAGCGGCATCGGCCTTGCGGTCGCGGATGAGATCGTCTCCCGGCATGGCGGGACCCTCTCGATCCGCTCCTCCCCCGGGAAAGGCACCGCCGTCTCCATCCTCCTGCCCATTCGGGTCAAGGGGGAGCCGATGGGCGAGACGGGGGAAGGCGGCGTCATCCGGATCGAATAGCGTTTTATCCCGCCGGGGATTTCCCCGGTGGGATTTTTCCTGCGTCCCGCCCGCTTTGCCTGCGGCGCGTCCCGGGATACAAAGAAATGTTTAGAAATTCCCGTTGATTTTTCCGCCGGTTCTTACTATAATGATGAGTACGGTAGAAATGTTCGGGACAGGTTTTCCCATCCCGTTTGCAGCAATAAAAAGGAAAAAGGAGTCAACATGGCAAAACAGGAACATCCGACCTGCCCCGCCGGTTTTAAGACCAGCATCGGCGGGCAGGCGATCATCGAAGGGGTCATGATGAAAGGCCCGAAAAAGACGGTTATGTCGGTGCGGAGGCCGGACGGGAGCATCGTCCAGGAGGGCTGGGACAACCGCCCCCGCCGCTGGTACGCGAAAACCCCGCTGGTCCGCGGCATCTACAGCTTTTTTGTCAGCCTCTTGGACGGCTATAAATGCCTGATGCGCTCGGCGGAGCTGGCGACCGACGGCATCGAGGACGAAACCCCCTCCAAATTCGACCGGTGGCTGGAAGAGAAGTTCGGCGACAGGCTGGTCAAAGCGGTCGGCTATATCTCGATGGTGGCGGGGCTCTGCATCGCGGCCCTCCTTTTTATGTACCTGCCGGCCCAGATCGTCACCCTGCTGAAAGGCTTTGTCCCGGACGCCCCGCGGGTCGCCCTCTCTGCTGCCGAAGGGGCCGTCAAGCTGGGCATCTTCATCGGCTATATGGCGCTGGTCTCGCTGATGCCGGATATGCGCCGGATGTTTTCCTACCACGGCGCGGAGCATAAGACGATCGCCTGCTTTGAGGCTGGGGAGGAACTGACGGTCGAAAACGTACGCAAACACACCCGCTTCCATCCCCGCTGCGGCACCAGCTTCCTCTTCCTTGTCCTCTTCATCTCGATCCTTCTTTCGACCGTCGTCACCTGGGACAGCCTGGCGGTGCGGGTGGGGCTCAAGCTCCTGATGCTGCCGCTGACGATGGCGCTGGCTTACGAACTGATCCGGCTGGCCGGCAGGTACGACAACCTCTTTACCCGCGTCGTCTCCTGGCCGGGGCTGCAGGTGCAGCGGCTGACCACCCGCGAGCCGGACGACGGCATGATCGAAGTGGCGGTCGCGTCGATGAAAGCGGTGCTGCCGGAAAACCGGGAGGACGCGGTATGGGGGAAATGAGCCTGGAAGCCTTTTCCGCCCTGCTGGAACGACCGGGCCGGACCCTTCTGGAGGCCGAACGGGCGCTGCGGAAGCTCCTTGCCCCCGTGACCGATTCCCCGCAGTTTGAAGCGGCGGAGCTGCTTGCGGCGGCCTGCGGCGTCAGCCGCAGCGAGATTTTGCTGGGCGGCGGGTTCCCGCCGGACGAACGGAAGCGCGCCTCCCTCCTGTCGATGACGGGACGCCGGCTGAACCGCGAGCCGCTTCAGTACATCCTCGGGCGCTGGGATTTTTATGGCCGCCCCTTTTATGTGGGGGAGGGGGTCCTGATCCCCCGCCCGGACACCGAGGTGCTGATGGAGACGGTGCTCCGGGGCCTGTCGGATGTCCGTTCCCCCCGGGTCCTGGAGCTTTGCGGCGGCAGCGGCTGCCTCGCCGTCACCCTCTCCCTCGAGCGGCCGGACGCGGAAGTCTGGAGCGTCGAGAAGTCGGAAGCGGCCTACGCCTACCTGGTCAAAAACAACGAGGCGCTGGGCGGCGCCGTCCACGCCGTCCTCGGCGATGCTTTCGTGCTGGATACGGTCGAAGGGGACTTTGACTGCATCCTCGCAAACCCCCCTTACCTTTCGGCGCAGGACATGGCCGAGCTGGAACCGGAACTTGCCTACGAGCCGGAGATGGCCCTGTACGGCGACCGGGACGGCCTTTATTTTTACCGCCGGCTTTCAAAATTGTGGCCGCCGCGGCTGAAAACAGGCGGCCTTTTCGCCTATGAGGTCGGCGTCCATCAGGCGGACGCGGTCGGGGCGATGCTCCGGGAGGCGGGGCTGAAAACCATTTGCCAAACCCCGGACTATAGTGGTATAATGAGGGTAGTGACTGCCCGGAAATAGGCGCTGTCGCCCTTTGGAGAGAGGAATGTACCGGCCTGCCGGTTTGTTTGATGGAAAAAGAAAGGACATTTTGGATATGGCAAAAAAAGCTGCAAACGATAAAACCGCCCAGATCCCCGGCACCCGCGAAGAGCGGCAGAAGGCCCTCGACGAGGTCATCGCCCAGGTCGAAAAGGCTTACGGCCCGGGCTCGCTGATGCGGCTGGGGCAGAACAAGACGATGAACGTCGACGTCATCCCGACCGGTTCGCTGTCGCTGGACATCGCCCTCGGGGTCGGCGGCATCCCGAAGGGGCGGATCGTCGAGATCTACGGGCCGGAATCTTCCGGTAAGACGACGGTCGCCCTCCAGATGGTCGCCCAGGCCCAGAAGGCGGGCGGCGAGGCGGCCTTTATCGACGTCGAGCACGCCCTCGACCCCACCTACGCCAAAGCCCTCGGCGTCGACATCGACTCGCTCCTGGTTTCCCAGCCCTCCACCGGCGAGGAAGCCCTCGAGATCACCGAGGCGCTGGTCCGCTCCAACGCCCTCTCGATCGTCGTCATCGACTCGGTCGCCGCGATGGCCACCAAAGCCGAGATCGAAGGGGACATGGGGGACAGCCACGTCGGCCTGCAGGCCCGGCTGATGAGCCAGGCGATGCGCAAGCTGACCGGCATCATCGGCAAGACCAACTGCGTCGCGATCTTCATCAACCAGATCCGTGAAAAGATCGGCGTCATGTTCGGCAACCCCGAGACGACGACCGGCGGCCGGGCGCTCAAGTACTTCGCGACCATCCGCATCGATGTCCGCAAGGGGGAGGCCATCAAGGACGGCAACGACTTTGTCGGCAACGTCACCCGCTGCAAGGTGGTCAAGAACAAGGTCGCCCCGCCCTTTAAGGAATGCTCGTTCGACCTCCTGTTCGGCGAAGGCACCTCCCGCGAGGGGGAACTGATCGACCTCGGCGCGGCGCTTGGCGTCGTCGTCAAGTCCGGTTCCTGGTTCAGCTTTAAGGGCGACCGGATCGGCCAGGGCAAGGAGCGGGTCCGCGCTTTCCTCAAAGCCCACCCGGAGGTGGCGGACGAGATCGAGCAGCTGATCCGCGCGAATATGGACCGCTACGCCTTCACCCCCGCCTCCAAGGGCAAGCAGGCCACCATCAGCATCCGGGGCGGCATCCTCACCTGGAACGGGGCCGAGTTCGTCCGGGAGGGCGGGGAGGAGACGGCCGCCGCACAGCCCGCCCCCGCCGCCGGCGACGACGACGTCACCTATTCGCTGCCGGAGGACGCCCCCGCCGACACCGACATCACCGACTTTGACCTCGACGTCGAAGCCGACCTGGACGACTTCTCGTGACCATCACCGGCATCTCCCGCTATGGGGAGCCGTCCGCCCATAAGCGCCCCCGCTATAAGATCGAGGTGGACGGGGCATACTGGTACATCCTCGCGGAAGAACTGGTCGCCCGCTTCCGCCTCCGCAAAGGGATGGAGGTGGACGAGGCGTTCCTTCAGAAGCTGCGGGATGCGGCCGATTACCGCAAGGCCCGGGAGCGCGCCTTTTACCTTCTGGAAGAGCGGGAGCACACCAAAGACGAGCTGGCCCGCAAGCTGGCCCGCCATGCCGGGTGGGAGACCGCCCGGAAGGTCGTGGACGAGATGGAGGCGCTGGGGCTTATCCGGGAAGGAGCCTACGCCGGCCGCTATGCCCGGTATTTAAGCGATTCCCGCCACTTCGGCCGGCGCCGGATCGTCCAGGAGATGATGAAAAAAGGCTTTGCCCGGGAGGACATCGACGGGGCGCTGGAGGAGATCGAGTCCGATGAAGACGCCCTTACCGCCCTTGCGGTGAAAAAGTACGGCCGCGCCCTCCGGGTCGAACTGGAAGCGGGGGAAGAGGCGGAAATGTCCGGCTTTAACCGCGGCGGCTTTACCAAAGCCGAAAACCGCGCGATCCAGGGGCTGATGCGGCTGGGCCACGGCTTTTCGGAGGCCCGCGCCGCCGTCCTGGCGGCGGAGGAGGCCATCCGGGAAGAGATGGAAGAGGAATAAACGGCGTATTTCCCTGTTTGGCTTCTCTTTCCTCCGGATAGGAAAGTATAAACGATCCAGTAAGATAAGGAGTATTCATATATGTCTGAAAAACCCATCAAAGTCGGCCTTGTCAACCTTGGCTGCCCGAAGAACCAGGTAGACGCCGAGATCATGCTGGACAAGCTGGCCGCCGCCGGCTTCCAGCTGGAGACCGAGCCGGGGCTGGCCGACGTCGTCATCATCAACACCTGCGGCTTTATCACCAACGCCAAAGAGGAAGCGATCGAGAACATCGACGAGTTTCTGACCCTCAAAAAAGAGGGCCGGATCAAAAAGGTCGTCATCACCGGCTGCCTGGCCGAGCGGTACCTGGACGATATCGCCGAGAATATGCCGGAGGCGGACGTCATCGCCGGCATCGGCTGCAACGGCGACATCGTCGGGATGGTGCAGGCGGCGCTCGCGGGGGAAGTGATCCGCCGCAAAGCCCCCAAGGATCAGCTCCCCCTCGAAGGCGGGCGGCAGCTGTACTCCCTCCCGTTTTTCGCCTACCTCAAAATCGCCGAAGGGTGCGACAACTGCTGCGCCTACTGCGCGATCCCCGCGATCCGCGGCCGCTTCCGTTCCCGCCCGATCGAAAACATCGTCGCCGAAGCGAAGGAGCTGGCGGCGAAGGGCGTCACCGAGCTGGTCGTCGTCGCCCAGGACACCACCCGCTACGGTCTTGACCTGTACGGCGAATACAGGCTGGCGGCGCTTTTAAAGGAGCTTGTCAAAATCGACGGCATCCGCTGGATCCGCACCCTTTACGCCTACCCCGAGAAGATCACCGACGAGCTGATCGACGTGATCGCGTCGGAGGAAAAGCTGGTCAAATACCTTGATATCCCGATGCAGCACTGCGACCCGGATATCCTCCGGGCGATGAACCGCCCCGGTTCCGGCAAGGAATATAAGGCCCTTATCCGCAAGATCCGCGAAAAGATCCCGGGCGTCGTCCTGCGCACCTCGCTGATCGCCGGTTTCCCGGGCGAGACGAAGGACCAGTTTAAGAAGCTGGCCCAGTTTGTCCGGGATATCCGGTTCGACCATGTCGGCTGCTTCCCCTATTCCGAGGAGGAGGGGACAAAGGCCGCCGCGATGGAAAACCAGGTCGACCCGGAGGAACGGGTCCGCCGGGCGGAGATCATCGAGCAGGAGCAGGACAACATCACGGTCGCGAAGGCCGAAAAACGGCTGGGCTCGGTCGTCACGGTGGTCGTCGAGGGCTGGGACAAGTACGCCGAATGCTACTACGGCCGCAGCGCCGCCGAAGCCCCCGAGATCGACGGCAAGATCTTCTTCACCTCCCGCCGCCGCCCCTATATGGGCGAGTACCTGCGGGTCCGCCTAACCGACATGATGGACATCGACCTGCTGGGCGAGAACGCCGAGGATCCCGAGGCGGAGGGCCTTGCCGGGGAAACGGAGGCGTAAAGCATGAACCTGCCCAACAAACTGACCCTTTTGCGGGTCATCCTGGTGCCTGTTTTCCTCGTCTTCCTCCTGGTAGACGGGATCCCCTTCCACGGCCTCTGGGCGCTTCTCGTCTTCGCCGCGGCGTCGGTCACCGACGCCCTTGACGGGCATATCGCCCGCAGCCGGAACCTGATCACCGACTTTGGCAAATTCCTCGACCCGGTCGCCGACAAGGTGCTGGTCTTTGCGGCGCTGATCGCCTTTATCGAGCTGGGGCTGGCCTCGTCGGCCGCCGTCGTCATCATGATGGCTAGGGAGTTCCTCGTCAGCTCGATGCGGATGGTCGCCGCCAGCAAGGGAAAGGTCATCGCCGCCGGCAAGTCCGGCAAGGTCAAGACGGCGGTGACGATGGTCTCGATCGTCGTCGTCCTCCTGCTCCTCGCCATTTCCGGCTTTGGCCTCCTGCCTGCCGCGCTGCCCCTTGCGCTGATCAGCAACATCCTCATCTGGGTCTGCGCCGCCCTCACCATCTACTCCGGCGCCGAATACCTCATCCAGAACCGGGAGGTTTTCACCGGCTCGATGTAAAGGAGGAACCATGGACTTCACCGAACTTTCCAAAATCGCCGAAAAACTGGCCTACCCCCGCGCCCTCTCGGACAGCGCCGAGGCGGGGAGCGTCGCGGCGGCCATCCTGACCGATACAGGCAGCGTCTACACCGGCGTCTGCATCGACACCCCCTGCTCGATGGGCTTCTGCGCCGAGCACGCGGCGGCCGCCGCGATGGTGGCGGCGGGGGAGAGCCGGATCGTCAAACTGGTCGCCTGGGCGGAGGGGAGCGGCCCGGTGCCGCCCTGCGGACGCTGCCGGGAACTTCTCTACCAGCTCAACCACGACAACCTCTCCTGCGAGATCCTGCTTCCGGACGGGGTGCGCACGCTGGAGGAGCTGCTCCCGTACCGCTGGAACTAACCCCCGCTTTCCCGCATACACTGCTTTACAAAACGATTTACAGGAGGCGCGCCATGCAGCTTTGGAACCAGCGCCGCCCGGTCAAGGCTTTCAAACCGGCGGTTTTCGGATGTTGACGGGCGAAGCAAGCCCATCCCCATCCGACAGAAAGGAACCTGTTATGCTAGACCGCCTGCGCGCCGATATCCGCGCCGTCAAGGAGCGTGACCCGGCGGCCCGGAACAGCCTGGAGATCCTGCTCCTCTATTCCGGCCTCCACGCGATCATGCTCCACCGGCCGGCCTATTGGCTTTACCATCACAAACACTTTTTCCTTGCCCGCTTCCTCTCCCAGTACGCCAAGTTCCGCACCGGCGTCGAGATCCACCCCGGCGCGAAGATCGGGACGGGGGTATTCATCGACCACGGCTGCGGCATCGTCATCGGCGAGACCGCCGAGGTGGGGGACGGCTGTACCCTCTACCAGGGGGTAACGCTGGGCGGCACCGGCAAGGACACCGGCAAGCGCCACCCGACGCTGGGGAGAAATGTCACCGTCGGCTCGGGGGCGAAGGTGCTCGGCCCCTTCCGGATCGGCGACAACTCCAAGATCGCCGCCGGCGCGGTCGTCCTCAAGGAGATCCCCCCCAATGCCACCGCTGTCGGCGTACCCGCCCGGGTCGTCAGGCTGGGCGGCGTCCGGGTCACCCAGGACCTCGACCAGATCCATATGCCCGACCCGGTCGGGATGGAATTCACCGCCCTCCAGAAACAGCTGGAAGCGCTGACCGAACGGGTCGGCCGGCTGGAAGAGGAAAACCGGCGGCTAAAAGGAATGAAAAATGAATAATGAATATTGAAGAATGAATAATGTTGGATTGAAACGCTGCGCGTTTCTCCATTTATCATAAATATAATGCAAAAACAGAAAGGACGCCATACCCTATGAAGATATACAACACCATGTCCCGCCGGGAGGAAGATTTCACCCCGATCACCCCCGGCAAAGTCTCGATCTATGCCTGCGGGCCGACCGTCTACAACCTCATCCACCTGGGCAACGCCCGCCCGATCTGCGTCTTCGATACCCTCCGGCGGTACCTGACCTACCGGGGGTACCAGGTGACTTTCGTCCAGAACTTTACCGACGTCGACGACAAGATCATCCGCAGGGCGAACGAAGAAGGGGTCGATTCCACCGTCATTTCCGAACGGTATATCGCCGAGTATAAGAAGGACGCGGCCGGTTTAAACGTCATGCCGGCCGACTGCCACCCCCAGGTCACCAAAATGATGCCGGAGATCGTCTCCTTTGTCCGGACGCTTGTCGATAAGGGCTACGCCTATGAAGCGGGCGGCGACGTCTACTACCGCACCCACGCCTTCCCGGAGTACGGCAAGCTCTCCCACCAGCCGCTCGCCGATCTGGAGGCCGGCGCGCGGATCGAAGTGGGGGACGTGAAAGAGCATCCCGCCGACTTCGCCCTGTGGAAGGCCGCCAAGCCCGGCGAGCCCCATTGGCCCTCCCCCTGGTCGGAGGGGCGGCCCGGCTGGCATATCGAGTGCTCGACGATGGCAAAGAGTATCCTCGGCGATACGATCGACATCCACTGCGGCGGCGAGGACCTGATCTTCCCCCACCATGAAAACGAGATCGCCCAGTCGGAGGCGGCAAACGGCAAGCCCTTCGCCCACTACTGGATGCACAACGGCTTCATCACCGTCGATAAGGTGAAGATGAGCAAATCGCTCAACAACTTCTTTACCGTCCGGGACGTCGCCGGCGTCTACGGCTACGAGCCGATCCGCTATCTGATGCTCCAGTCCCACTACCGCAGCCCGATCAACTACTCCCCCGACGTCATGGCCCAGTGCGTCGCGTCGCTGGAGCGGCTGCACAACTGCAAGGACGCCCTCGAGGCGGCGCTCCCCCACGCGGTCAGCGTCCCCTTCTCCGACGGGGATCAGGCGGCCCTTCAGGCCTACCGGGACCGTTTTAACGGTTATATGGACGACGACCTCAACACCGCCGACGCCCTTTCGGTTATTTTCGAGCTGGCGCGGGAGATCAACACCGTCCTCAAGGAAAACCCGCTGCCGAAGGAAAAGCTGACGGCGATGAAAGAGCTGTTCGATACGCTGACCGGGGTCCTCGGCCTTGTCTACGGCAAAAAGGAAGAAGAAGGCATCCCGGCTGATGTGCAGGCGCTGGTCGAGAAGCGGGCCGCCGCCCGGAAGGCAAAGGATTTCGCCCTGGCCGACCAGCTGCGGGCCGAGATCGAAGCGCTGGGATATGAAGTCAAGGAAACCAGGCAGGGGACCCAGGTCCGCAAACGCGCAGACTAAAAGCCGCCCGCCCAAAAGGGGGTATTTTGATGGGAAAGCTATTCAACCGGATCATCACCGTTTCTTTAAACCCGGCGATGGACGTCACGCTCTGGGTCAACACGCTGGATTTTACCGAGCCGAACAAAACGACCGGCGAAAAGGTCTACGCCGGCGGCAAGGCGGTCAACATCTCCCGTGTGCTGTCTTCCTATGGGTATCAGGGCTGCCGCTGCCTGGGGGTGGTCGGCAGCGACAACTTCCAGGCGTTTTCCGCCCTGCTGCGGGAGGATGGGGTCGATTACGATTTTATCCAGATCCCCGGCGCCGTCCGGGAGAACCTGACGCTGGTCATCCCGGACAAGCGGATATTGAAGGTCAACCGGGCGGGCTGCCCGGTCCCGGCCCGGGCGATGCACGAGCTGAAAGACAAGCTCCTCCGTGAGATCGAAGGGGCGGGCAGATGCCTTCTGGTCTTTGCCGGCTCCCTCCCCCCCGGCATAACGGTGGAGGGGTATAAGTCCTTCATCCTTTCGCTCAAGCGGGAGAACGTCGAAGTGGCGCTGGATACCGCTTCTTTCAAACTGGAGGACATCCAGGAGATCGAGCCGTTCCTGATCAAGCCCAACCTCCCGGAATTCCGGGCGATGTGCGGGACCGACCTGCGGACCGAGCAGTCGATCATCAAGTTCGCCCGGGTGCTGGCCGGCAGCGTCCGTCATGTACTGGTGTCGCTGGGCGGCAAGGGGCTGCTCTATGTCGGTTCCGGCGGCGGGATGCGGGTCATCCCGACCCCGGTCGACGTCCGCTCGACGATCGGCGCCGGGGATACGACGCTCGCTTCCTTTGTCTACGCGCTGGAGAAGGGCAGCGACCCGAAGGAAGCGGCCCTCTTTGCCGCCGCCGCCGGGACCGCGTCGGTGACGCTGGACGGGACCGCCGTCGTCACCGAATCCATGGTCGAGGCGATGGTTTCCCGGATGGTGACCAAGCCGGTCAAGGTGTGAAAAAGTCCCCTTCCGTCCTGGAACGGATGTAAAGCGCCGTGTTTCCTGCCGGCTTACGCCGCCCGGGGCGCAAAAAAACCGCTGTTTTAGTTAAAACAGCGGCGGCTCCGGCTGATGAATAAGGCTGTTTTAGCCCCGGCTGTCCGAAGAGGCGGCCGGGGCTTTTATTCTGCGTTTTACTGCGTGTATTAGAAATACCGGTACATATCCTCGTTCGGGCAATAGACCACCGGCAGGCCGGGCGCCAGTTCACGCAGCCAGTTTACCGCGTACTTCATTCCCAGCTCTTCCCAGTTGAAGTGCCCGAGGTGGAGGCAGGCCTTGTTCAGCCCCAGCTGCCCCGCGTCCTTAAAGTAGCAGGGGATTTCCCAGTCGATGATCTCGCCGGGGAGAAGCAGGTCGACCTGCTCCTTCTCGACCGCCTCGATCACCTTCTGGAAGCCGGGCAACAGGTGGGCGGCGATCGCCGCCTTGCGGACGACCGTGCCGGGGTTGCCGGTGAACCGCAGCGCTTTCAGGCCCAGCTTTTCCTTGATTTCGGCGGCAATCTTCGCGACCGGGACGTCCGGGAAGGTCAGGGTCATCGCGAAGGTGGCGTTTATGTCGGAAGGCTTGTCCATCGGGTGGTCGAGGTAGGGAAGCCAGCCCAGCTCGGCGAACAGCCCGTAGAAGATGCCGTCCGGGACATGGGCGTGGATGCGGTCGTGGTCGCGGAAGACCACCATCCCGTATCTATCCAGGAGCGCCATCTTCTTTTCCGCCGTCTCGTTGCCGCGAAGCCAGTCCAGCGGGTCCATATGGCTGTAGAAGGAGGGCTCGTGGACGACCAGCAGGTTGCAGCCGGCCTCCCCGGCCGCCCGGATGACGTCGGGGGAAGGGTAGATGGCGGTGGCGACGCCGGTGCATTCCCGGGACGTGTCGCCGTATTTGACCGTGTCGCAGGTGGTGGCGAGCCGCTCGCCCAGGTCGGGGTGGTAGGCGATGATGTTGTCGATGACTTGCTGGATGGTCATAAAGGTACCTCCTTTGGGATTTTGGTTTGCGCAGTATAACTACTTTTGCGCGCATTTTGTTAAGTTTATTATACAGCATTTCCGGCAACTTGAAAAGAGAGGATTTTCGGACAGAGTCGGACGATTTTCTGAAC
>CALXKG010000165.1 GCA_944388825.1 uncultured Clostridia bacterium
GACGCGGGCTGGATCACCGAAAACCTGGACGCGATCGCCGCCAATATCGTCGAGTCGCTGGCCCGCTATTTCGGCATCCCCTTCATCACCCCCCAGCCGGTCCGGGCGGGGGTCGTAAAGACCGGCGGCGGGCGGCTGAACCTGCGGGATAAGCCGGATACGGAGGCAAAAATCCTCCTCAAGATCCCAAACGGCGGCTCGGTCATCGTCTTCAGCGAATGGAACGGCTGGTACGTCGTCCAGTACGGCGGCAAGATCGGGTATGCCCGGAAGGAGTATATCGCCCTTTCCTGAAGCGGGACGCCCGTCCCGCACGCAGAAGACCGGCCGCATATGGCCGGTCTTCCATCCTCTGCCGCCCGGCGGGGGAACTACTGACCTTCCGTGAAAAAGCTGAGGACGAGGTCGAACAGCTCCTGGAACTCCCGGCCGTCCTCCTCCGTCCGCTCGCCCCATCCGGTCAGCATCGCGATCGCGTAAGGCCGCCCGGCATAGACGACGGCGGCGGAGTGCAGCTCGTTGTCCCACCAGCCGTACTTCTGCCCGACCTCCAGCTCCGACCGGAACAGCTTATCGTCGGTCGAGGTGTAGATCTCCCGGAAGAAGGCGGCGTTCTCCGCCCCCGATTCCATATACCGGAAGGCCATCGCCGCGAAGGTGCAGCAGTCGGGCGCGGTCGTGACCGAATCGGTCGAGTCGTTTAAGGGGCGCTCCAGCCCGAATGCCTCCCCGTTGATCCACTCCTTGAATTCCGACACCGGGAAGCGGCTTTTGAGCATCGACAGGGCGGTGTTGTCGGAGTAGACGATCATATATTCAATGAGCGTCCGGACGGTATAGGCGTCCCCATACGCCCCGTCCTGGATGATCCCGGCGGCCCCGACATGGAGGGCGGCGGTGTATTCGATTTCTTCATCCAGGTCGATCTCCCCCCGGTCGGCCCGCTGCAGCAGCCAGAGGGCGTAGGGCAGCTTATAGACGCTGGCGATGTAAAAGTACCCGCTTGACCCCGGCGCGTCCCACTCCCAGCGGCTGCCGCTGACCAGGTCTTCCACCACGACCGACGCCCCGGGCATCTTGGTAAGCAGCGCCCGCACCGCTTCCACCTGCCCGTCGGTCAGGGCAAAGGCGTCCGGGACGGCGTACCCGTCTGCCCCGACCCATTTCCCGTCGATATACCGGCTTTTCACCAGCGCGCCGTCTTCCCCGGCATACCGGTACCCGTCCGGCAGCGAGATCCAGCCGGTGTCCATGATATAGTCGTCCCCGAGGTAATATTCTTTGCCGTCCACTCTGACAAGGCCGGTTTGCAGCACCCCGCCTTCCCCGGCGTAGAGCCAGCCCTCCGGCGTTTCGATCCAGCCGGACTGCCGGAAACCGTCCGCGTCAAACCAGTATCCCGCCCCGTCATACCAGGTAAACCCTTTCGCGTACCCGCCGCTCCCGTCCCGGAGGCGGACGCCGCCGGACGTTTCCTCCCAGCCGGGCGGCAGCGGCTCCTCTTCCGCCGGACGGGAGGCGGACGCTTCCGGTTCCCGGGCGTGGGCCGGCCCGGCCTGTAAGACCACCGGCTGGCTGCAGCTGGTCGCGGCCAACAGGCAGGCAGCTAAAAAGAGCGCTATCCGTTTTTTCATCGCTTATCCGCCCCTTCGGTCAAAAATCATCGGAAAAAGACATTTTCCTCCAGTTTTATTATAGCCGAACGGGCGGCAAACCGCAAGGGGGAACGGCAAAATCCTCCCGGGAAGGGCGGACGACCCCTTGACTTTCAGGGGAAGAAACGGTACAATCTTTTATATGAAAGTATAAACCCCTTTTCCCTGGAACGGAACGGAGGCACCGATGAAACGCAAAGATTACATCAGCTGGGACGAATACTTTATGGGGGTGGCCCTGCTCGCCGCCCGGCGCAGCAAGGACCCGAACACCCAGGTCGGCGCCTGCATCGTAAGCGAAGACAACATCATCCTCTCCACTGGCTACAACGGCTTCCCCACCGGCTGCTCGGACGACGAGTACCCCTGGGCGCGGGAGGGGGAAGAAAACAAATACCCCTACGTCGTCCACGCGGAGCTAAACGCCATCTTAAACAGCAGCGGCAAGTCGCTGCGCGGGGCGCGGATCTACGTCGCCCTTTTCCCCTGCAACGAGTGCGCCAAAGCGATCATCCAATCCGGCATCCGGGAGGTCGTCTACCTATCGGACAAATACGCCGGCACCCCGTCGATGGTCGCCTCCAGGCGGATGTTCCAGTCGGCCGGGGTCAAGGTCCGCCAGCTGGAGACGGAGCTGAAAAAGCTCACCCTTTCGTTTGAGCCTTGATTGTTTGTAAAACAACTTAACGGAAACGCACACACGCAAAAGGCTCCCTCTCCGAGGGAGCTGGCCGCGCAGCGGACTGAAGGAGTGGGGCTGGACAGCAAAGCTGTCTAGCCCTATAACCGAAATTTCTTAAAGGAAAAACAGCTTTCGCTTGTTTTTCCCACTCCTTCCGGCGCATCCGCGCCACCTCCCTCGGAGAGGGAGGCCGGGGTTCGTGCCTTCCGGAAAGTTGTATGGTTGAAAAGATCCAATACGCATCCCTTCACCCGCGGCGCCCCCGCGGGCTTTTTGCGTTCCCTTGACTTTTTCCGCCAAAAGGGGTAAACTTATGTTATAATAGGTTAAATATCTTTTCCGGCCATACGAAAGGATGAAACCGTATGAAATTCCTGATCCTCTCCTGCGGGACCGGCGGCGGGCACAACGACGCCGGCCGGGGCGCCGCCGAAGCCCTCCGGGCGGCCGGGCACGAGGCGGTCTTTTTAAACGAGTATCTGGGGCTTGCCGGCAAGCGGGTCGACCAGCTGATCTGTTCCCTGTACATGAACACCGTCACCCGCCGCCCCGGCCTCTTCCGGGCGGTCTACGGCCTCGGGCGGGGAGTCTCGTCCGCGCTGCGCCCGCTGGGGCTGAAATCCCCGGTCTACCGCCTGAACGCCGGGCGGCTCGCCCGGGCGCTCGGGGCGCTGATCGAACGGGAAAGGTTTGACGCGGTCATCATGTCCCACCTCTACCCGGCCGAGACGCTGACCGCCCTGAAGCGCCGGGGGTTCCCGCTGCCGCCCACCATCGCCGTCGCGACCGACCACACCGCCATCCCCTTCTGGGAGGAGACTGAGTGCGACTGGTATATCGTGCCGGATACGGACACCCTCCTGGACTTTGAAAGGCGCGGCGTCCCCCGGGAGAAGCTGGTCCCCCTCGGCATCCCGGCCCCCCTCGCCTTCGCCCCGCCGGAAGACCGGGCGGCGGTACGGGCGGCGCTGGGGTTTGCAGAAGGGAAAAAGTACATCCTGCTGATGAGCGGCAGCATGGGCGCCGGGGATATCGAAGGGTTTATCCGCGCCCTCCGGGGGGAGATGGACGGGGACGCCCATCTCATCGCCGTATGCGGCAAAAACGAACCCCTCTGGGAGCGGCTGCGGCTTATTTACGGCAGCGACCCGCAGGTCACCGTCACCGGCTACCTGCAGGACACCGCCCGGTATATGCAGGCCTGCGACCTGCTGTTTACCAAACCCGGTGGGCTCACGACCACCGAGTCGGCCCTCTGCCGCATCCCGACGGTGCTGCTCCCGGCCATCTCCCAATGCGAAGACGCCAACCGGAAAGCCTTTTTAAAAGCCCGCGCCGCCTGCCAGGGGGCGGACGACGCCGAGCGGATCGGGCGGGGGCTGAAGCTGCTCCTCCCCGAGAACGCCGCCCGGATGCGCCGGGCCCAGCAGAAGATGCTGCCGGAAAACCCGGCGGTGAAACTCGCCGCATTCGCCGAAAGGATGGTGATCATGCGTGACGATCCCGGTTCTCCCGGCGCTTAACTGGCAGATGGACGCCAGCTGGGAAGCGGTCCTCCTTTACGGGCTGATCGGCTACCTCTCGGGGAGTTTTTTAAGCGCCTACTACATCCCCCTCTGGCTGCGCCATATCGACGTCACCGAGGATACCCCCGACCACAACCCCGGCACCGCCAACGCCTTCCAGAAGGCGGGCATCCCCTGCGGGGTGCTGGTGCTGGCCTGCGAGCTGGTCAAGGGGATGCTGCCGGTGATGCTCGCCCGGGACCGGATCCCGGTCTATTCCCCCGGCTTTGCGCTCATCATGCTGGCGCCGGTCGTCGGCCACGGCTGGAGCTGCTTCTACAAAGGGGGCGGCAAGGCGATCGCCGTCACCTTCGGGGTGCTGCTGGGGCTTCTGCCGGAAGCGCGGCCGCTGGTGCTGCTCTGTTTTTTCTATATCCTCTTTTCAACGGTCCTGCGCATCCGCTCCCACCGGCAGCGGTCGTTTGCCACCTTTTTCTTTTGGAGCCTGTCGGTGTTCCTGCTGGTGCGGATCCCGCCGGTGGCGGCCGGGTGCGCCGGGATCGCGGCGGTACTGCTCTATAAGCACCGCCGCCCGGACGGCGAAGGCAGCCGGGGACGGCGGCGGATCCGGAAACGGGTTTAAGCCTTATACAAACTACTTAATGGATACGCACGCACTTCAAAGAGGCTCCCTCTCCGAGGGAGCTGGCCGCGCAGCGGACTGAAGGAGTGTGGTTAGACAGCTTGCTGTATAACCACATAAGCAAAATAGTTTGAAAGAAAAACAGTTTATGCTTGTTTTTCCCACTCCTTCCGGCGCATCCGCGCCACCTCCCTCGGGGAGGGAGGCCGGGGTTGGCGCCTTCTGAAAAGTTGTATTGTTGTTGAAAAAAAACACAAAAACGCCTCCGGTTTTCACCCAGAGGCGTTTTTTATGTCAATCCGGCGTCCCGGTATTTGCCGTTATTCCGCAGGGTCGGGGTTTTCGACCAGCGTGACGGTGGCGTTCACCATCTTCCCTTCCCGCTCCAGCGACAGCTCGACCGTATCCCCCGGCTCCTTATCGGCCAGGTACCCGGTCACATCGTCCAGCACGGTGACGATATTCCCGTCGATCGAGATGATCCGGTCGTCCGCCTGCAGGCCGGCGTCGGCGGTCGACTGCTCGGTCACTTCAACGATATAGACCCCGGCGGCCGGGAGGCCGGCCTGGGCCGCCTGCTGGCCGGTGTAGGCCCTGGCGGTGATGCCGAGCACCGCTTTATTGGAGGTCTGCTGGACGGTCGAGCCCTGCTCTTCATCCGCTTGCTTCCCGGCGTCCGGGTCGACGTACTCCCCTTCGGTGATCAGCGCCGAGGCGATCTCCATCGCCTTATTGACCGGGATCGCGAACCCCAGCCCCTCGGCGTCGGCGTCAGAGGACTTGGCGTTGACGATGCCGATCAGCTCCCCGCGGTCGTTGAACAGCCCGCCGCCCGAGTTGCCGGGGCTGACCGGGGCGCTGGTCTGGAAGACGTTGATGGTGGTCTGGATGGTGTAGGTGTCGTCGTTGGACTGCCCGCCGCCGAAGAAGTAGTCCCAGTAGCTGCCGTAGCCGCCGGAACTGCCGTTGTCGGAGGCGTCCCCCGTCTCATCCCGGTAGACGGTCATCTGCATCGAGATATCCCGGCTGACGGCGGAAATGAGCCCGTCGGTGATCGAGCCGGAGAACCGCCCCTCGGGGTTGCCGATGGCGAAGACCTGTTCCCCCTGGACGACCGCGTCGGAATCGGCGATCTTTGCGGCCGAAAGGCCGGTGGCGTCGATCTTGATGACGGCGATATCGTTTTGCGGGTACTGGCCGACCACTTCGGCGTCATAGACCGTCCCGTCGGAGGCCTGCACCTGGATGGTGTCCGCCCCCTCAATGACGTGGTCGCAGGTGAGGATATACCCGTCCTCCGAGATGATGACGCCGGAACCGGCGCCGCCCGAGACCTGGGTGCCGTACCAGAAGTTGTTGGTGGTCATCCGCTCGGTGACGATCGCGACGACCGACGGCTCGCACTGCTGGGCGATCTGCTTGGCGTTCAGCGCGCCTTCTTCCGCGGCGGGCTCGCCGCCCGTTTCAGCCGCCGTCTCGACCCGCTGCACCACCACCCGGTCGACCTGCTGGTAGGCAAGGCTGGTGCCAAGATACCCGCCGCCGACCGCCAGCGCCGCGATCAGCACCGCGAAGATGGCGCGGCTAAGCCACAGCGGCATCTTTTTGCGGGGCTTTTTGGGTGCGGGCTCGGGGATGGGATTCCCGTCCGGCCCGATGTTCATGCCGGCTTCCCCGAAAGGCTGCCCGTTCCCGCCGTTTTGCCCCTCCTGCGCGGGGGACGGGCCCATCACAAAGCCCTGGCCCTGCATCGGCTGCTGGTTCGGCTGCTGGTTCTGGCTGTTTTCAGCGTTCTGGTTGTTCTGATTGTTCTGGTTCATAAAGCTGCCGTCCATAATCCATTCTCCCTCTCTTATGCGGTCCGGGCGTATCGCCCGGAGGACTTCTTGTTTACAGCTCTTATTATGCCGCCGCTAGTTTATGGCTGTGTGATGAAAAAATAGTTTTTTTATAAACAAAAATCGTCGTTTGACGGCCAAAAATCGTACGATATTCGCCTTTTGTTCACAATTATCAGCACTCGCGCGCAAAGAGTGATAATTTTGTTCCGCCAGTCTTCACACAGCCTTCAAAAAGCAGGCCGCCGCCCGTGGTTCCCCACAGGCGGCGGCGTCCATCACAGCTTATTCCGCAAACGCGCAGAAGGCTTTATAGGTCTCGTAGACGTCCAGTTTGGAAGTCGCTTCATAGGGCGCGTGCATCGACAGCACCGGCACGCCGATGTCGATCGTGTCGACGTCCAGCTCGGCGATATAGGCGGCAACCGTCCCGCCGCCGCCGAGGTCGACCCGCCCCAGCTCGGCCGTCTGCCAGACGACGCCGGCTTTATCCAGCATCCGCCGGACTTCGCCCATATACTCGGCCGAGGCGTCGTTGGAGCCGCCCTTGCCGCGGGAGCCGGTGAACTTGAGGATGACCGGGCCGTAGTTGACATAGGCGGCGTTGCGGGGCTCGTTGACGTCGGCAAAGGTCGGGTCGGAAGCGGCGCCGACGTCGGCCGACAGGCACTTGGAGTGGGAGAGGACGGTGTGCCCGGCGACGCCGTAGGGGGCGGCCAGGTCGTCCACAAAGTAGCGCATGAACGCGCCCTTCATGCCGGTCGCGCCGCAGGAGCCGATCTCCTCCTTGTCCGCCAGCAGCACCATCTGGGTGCGGGCGGGGGTGCCCTCGATGTCTAAAAGCGCCCGGAGGGCGGTATAGCCGCAGACCCGGTCGTCCTGCCCGTAGGCGGCGATCATGCTGCGGTCAAAGCCGAGGTCGCGGGCCTTGAAGGCCGGGACGATCTCCAGCTCGGCCGACAGGAAGTCCTTCTCGGTGATGCCGTACTTTTCAAAAAGGGTATGGAGGATGCCCAGCTTGACCCGGTCGCTCTTCTCATCGGTGCGGAAGGGACGGGAGCAGACCAGCAGGTTTAATTCCTCCCCCTTGATGATCTCGCCGGCCGGGCGCTTCATCTGCTCGGTCGCGAGGTGGGGCAGCAGGTCGGTGACGCAGAAGACGGGATCCGCCTCGTCCTCGCCAATCCGGACGGTGACGGTGGAGCCGTCGCCTTTGACGATCACGCCGTGGAGGGCCAGCGGGATCGCGGTCCACTGGTACTTTTTGATGCCGCCGTAGTAGTGGGTCTTGAGGAGGGCCATCTCCATCTCCTCATAGAGCGGCACCTGCTTGACGTCCAGCCGCGGGGAGTCGATGTGAGCGGCGGAGATGTTCAGCCCCTTTTCGAGCGGTTCGCTGCCCACCTGGCAGAGGATCAGCGACTTGCCGCGGTTGTTCAGGTACACCTTGTCCCCGGGGCCGTACTTTTTCCCGGCCTCGAAGGGGACGTACCCCTTCCCTTCCGCCAGCCTCACCGCCTCGGTGACGCACTCCCGCTCGGTCTTGCCGGCGTCCAGAAAGGCTTTGTAGCCTTCCGCGAAGGCGTCCGCTTTGCCCAGCTCTTCATCCGATAAAACGATGCAGCCGTTTTCCTTCTGGAAAAAGAGCTTATCTTTCAGTTCTTTCACGTTGTCCATGATTGACCTTTCCTTTCCTGAAGGGGAAATGCCCCTTTCGGTATATATTTCCCGGCCCCGGAGCGCGCTTAAAGCCCCCAGGCCCGATATACAAAAAAACAGCTGTTCCCTTGCGGGAACTTTATGCCCGCGCCCCTTATCCGTAGAGGTTCCGGTAGATCTTCGCGTCCTGCCGCACCTGCTCCGCAAACGCCGCCGCGTCCCCGTCGGGGATATGGGAGAGGGAGACGCCGTCCGGGCTGACCGACGGGTCGGCAAGCCACCCCTCGACCGCTTCCGCCCCCGCATAGTATGCCGCCGCGAGGGTATCTTCATCCGCCCCCGGCAGCAGCGCCGAGAGGGCGTCGAGGGTACCGGCGAATTCCGCTTCTTCCTCCGTCCCGGCCGCGTGGGCCAGCGCCATCAG
>CALXKG010000166.1 GCA_944388825.1 uncultured Clostridia bacterium
GCTTGCCGAGGACGACCGCGACCTCCCGGGCGATGCCAAGGACCGAGTTGCAGTCGGGGCGGTTGGAGAGGATCGAAAAGTCGATGATGACGTCGTTTAACCCGAGGATCTCCCGCATATCGGTGCCGGGCTTCGGCTCGCCCTGCAAAAGCAGGATGCCGTACACCTCCGCGCCCGGGTAATCGGCCTCTTTCAGGCAGAGCTCCTCGCCCGAGCACATCATCCCGTTGGAGGGGAGGCCGCGCAGCTTGCCCCGCTTGATATGGGCGCCGTTGGGGAGGTGGGAGTCGTGCAGCGCGCAGGGGACGTAAGCGCCGACCGTGACGTTCTGGGCGCCGGTGATGATCTGCACCGGCTCTTCCCCGCCGACGTCCACCTGGCAGACCCACAGCTTGTCGGCGTCGGGGTGGTGTTCCATCGCGACGACCCGGCCTGCGACGACGTTGTCCATCGTCTTGCTGAGGTCTTCCATTTCCTCGACCTCAAACCCGCTCATCGTCATCTTATCGCAGAGGACTTCGGCGGGGACGTCGATATCCACATAACGTTTTAACCAATTCAGTGATACTTTCATCTCAAGCCTCTCCCTTCGTTATCTTCCCTGGAACTGGCGCAGGAACCGGCTGTCGTTTTCAAACAGCAGGCGGATGTCGCTGACCCGGTAGCGGGTGGTGGTCAGCCGGTCGATGCCGATGCCGAACGCGAAGCCGGAGTAGACGTCGGGGTCGATGCCGCAGCCCCGCAGGACGTTGGGATGGACCATCCCGGCGCCCAGGATCTCGATCCAGCCGGTGCCCTTGCAGATCCGGCAGCCCTTGCCGCCGCATTCGGAGCAGGAGACGTCCACCTCGACCGACGGTTCGGTGAACGGGAAGAAGGAGGGGCGGAAGCGGACTTTGGTCTCGGGGCCGTAAATTTCCCGGGCAAACTGCTCGAGGCACCCTTTGAGGTCGCACATCGTGATCCCCTTGTCGACGACCAGCCCTTCCATCTGGTGGAAGACGGGCGAATGGGTCGCGTCGACCTCGTCGGCCCGGTAGACCCGCCCGGGGCAGACGATCCGGATGGGCGGAGTGCGCTGTTCCATCACCCGCGCCTGGGCGGCGGAAGTCTGGGTGCGCAGCAGCAGGTTGTCGCCGAGATAGAAGGTGTCCTGCATATCCCGGGCGGGGTGGTCCTTCGGGACGTTTAACGCCTCAAAGCAGTAGTAGTCGGTCTCCACCTCCGGGCCGTCGACGATATCGAAGCCCATCGACTGGAAGATGTCGATGAGGTCGTTCTGGACGATGGACAGCGGGTGCAGGCCGCCCAGCGGCGCGTGCCTGCCGGGGAGGGTGACGTCGAGGGCCTCTTTCTCCAGGCGGGCGGCCAGCTGCTTCTCTTTCAGCTTTTCCTGGCTCGCGGCGACAGCCGCCTCCAGCGCCCCGCGCACCTCGTTGGCCAGCTGCCCGACGACCGGGCGCTCCTCCGGGGAGAGCTTGCCCATCTGTTTGAGGATCGCGGTCAGCTCGCCCTTTTTGCCGAGGTAGCGGACGCGGATGGCGTCAAGCTCCTTCGCATCCGAAAAATTTTCCAGTTCCCGCAGGCCGTTTTCCTTGATGGCCAGCAGCTGTTGCTGAATGGACATGGTTTTTCAATCCTTTCTGACGGCGGGGCCGTCTCAAATTGGGGGTATCTGATCATGCAATATTGCCGGATCATGCGCGAAAGCGGCAATAAAAAAGCCCCCGTCCCCGATTATGCAGGGACGAAGGCATAAACTTCCGTGGTACCACCCAGCTTCAGGTCTCCAAAGGGAAACCCGCACTTTTCTCCGGATAACGGCGGCGCCGTCATCCCCTACTTCCGTTCAGGGATGCCGCTCGCAGGGGAAACTTCGCGCATTTTCCATCGGCAGGCAGGGCTTTCAGCCGGCGGCCCCGCTTCTCTGATGCGTAGAAAAGGCTACTTTTACCTGGTCAGGGCGTTTACAATCGTTAGTATACCACGTTTGCGGGATTTGTCAAGGGGGGTGGGCAGAGGCAGACGGAAATCGGTTTTCGTTTTTGTGTCATTCCCATGGACATCCTGTTCACTTTACAGACAGCAAAACGCCCCGGGAGGTGTCTCCCGGGGCGTAAGTGAACCAGTTATTCTGCCGCTTTCATCGGCCGCAGCTGTTCGGTGACGGTCAGCTGGCCGCCGTCTTCGTCGACGGTGAGGATGGAGCCATCGCTCACCTCGCCCGCGACGATCTTCCGGGCGATCAGCGTCTCGACCTTGCGCTGCAGGAACCGTTTGAGGGGACGCGCGCCGTAGACCGGGTCGTAGCCGTTGTCGATGACGTACTGCTTCGCGTCGGGGGTCAGGACGACTTTCAGCTCCTTGTCCTCCAGCCGTTTCTGGAGGTCCTCCAGCTGGATGTCGATGATCTTCCCGATGTTGTCCCGGGTCAAAGGCTTATAGAAGACGATCTCGTCCAGGCGGTTGAGAAACTCGGGGCGGAAGGAGCGCCGCAGCAGCGCCTGCACCTGCTCCTTGGCGTCCGCGGTGATCTCGCCGGTATTCTCGTCGATGCCGGAGAGGAGGATATCGGAGCCGAGGTTGGAGGTGAGGATGATGATCGTGTTCTTAAAGTCGACCGTCCGGCCCTGGGAATCGGTGATCCGCCCGTCGTCCAGCACCTGCAGGAGGATGTTGAAGACGTCCGGATGGGCCTTTTCCACCTCGTCGAACAGAACGACCGAATAGGGGTGGCGGCGGACCGCTTCGGTCAGCTGGCCGCCCTCCTCGTAGCCGACGTATCCGGGAGGCGCCCCGATCAGCCGGGAGACCGCGAACTTTTCCATATATTCGCTCATGTCGATCCGGACCATGTTCTTCTCGTCGTCAAAGAGGGTCGCGGCCAGCGTCTTCGCCAGCTCGGTCTTGCCGACGCCGGTAGGCCCGAGGAAGAGGAAGGATCCGATCGGGCGGTTCGGGTTCGAAATACCGGCACGGGAGCGGATGATCGCTTCGGTGACCTTCTCGACCGCCTCGTCCTGGCCGACGACCCGCTTGTGGAGGATCTCTTCCAGGTGGAGGAGCTTCTCCCGCTCCCCTTCCATCAGCCGCTGTACCGGGATGCCGGTCCAGCGCTCGACGATCCGGGCGATCTCGTCCTCGGTGACCTTGTTGCGCAGCAGCGAGTTCTGACGCCCAGATTCGACCTTCTGTTCCTCCTCTTCCAGCTGCTTCTTCAGGGCGGGCAGCTGGCCGTATTTCAGCTCGGCGGCGCGGTTCAAATCGTATTCCCGCTCCGCCCGCTCGATCTGGGCGGTGACCTCCTCGATCTGCTCGCGGAGTTTGGCGACCCCGCCGATGGCGTTTTTCTCGTTCTCCCACTTGGCCTTCATCTGGGCGAACCGGTCCTGCTCCTCGGCCAGCTCCTTCTGGAGCTCGGAAAGCCGCTCTTTCGCGCGGGCGTCTTCCTCCTTGCCGATGGCCGCCTCCTCGATCTGCAGCTGGATGATGTGGCGGGAGATCTCGTCCAGCTCGGTCGGCATCGAGTCCATCTCGGTGCGGATCATCGCGCAGGCTTCGTCGATCAGGTCGATCGCCTTGTCCGGCAGGAACCGGTCGGTGATATACCGGCTGGAGAGGGTGACGGCGGCGATGATCGCCTGGTCGGTGATCTTGACGCCGTGGTAGACCTCGTACCGCTCCTTCAGCCCCCGCAGGATCGCGATCGCGTCCTCCTGGGAAGGCTCCTCGACCATGACCGTCTGGAACCGGCGCTC
>CALXKG010000167.1 GCA_944388825.1 uncultured Clostridia bacterium
ACAACGCGATCGTCTGGCAGTGCCGCCGGACCGCGCCCCTCTGCGAACAGCTGGAAAAGGAAGGGCTTGGGGAATCGATCCGGCAGGCGACCGGGCTTTTGATCGACGCCTACTTCTCGGCGACCAAGCTGGCCTGGATATTAGACCAGATCCCGGATGGACGGAAGCGGGCGGAAAACGGGGAACTGCTCTTCGGCACCGTCGACAGTTGGCTGATGTGGAAATTGTCGGGCGGAGAGATTTTCGCCACCGATTATACCAACGCCTCCCGGACGATGATGTTCAATATCCATACCCTCCAGTGGGATGAAGCAATCCTGGCCCGGTTGGGCATCCCGAAATGTATGCTGCCGGAGGTGAAGACCTCCGCGTCAGTCTTTGGCTGCGCCCATGTAGACGGGGTGGAGATCCCGAGCGCCGGGGTGGCCGGGGATCAGCAGGCGGCGCTGTTCGGGCAATGCTGCTGGGAAGCGGGGCAGGCCAAAAATACCTACGGCACCGGCTGCTTCCTGCTGTACAACACCGGCGCGGAGCCGGTTGAAAGCAAAAACGGGCTGGTCACGACCATCGCCGCGTCGGCGGACGGGTCACTGCGGTACGCGCTGGAGGGGAGTGTCTTTACCGGCGGCGCGGTCGTCCAGTGGCTGCGGGATGAGATGCGGTTTATCGGCGAGTCGGCCGACTCGGAATACTATGCCCGCAAGGTTCCGGATACCGGCGGGGTCTACATGGTCCCGGCCTTTACCGGGCTTGGCGCACCCCAGTGGGATATGTACGCGCGGGGGCTGCTCATCGGCATCACCAGAGGTACCCGCCGGGAACATATCATCCGGGCGGCGCTGGAATCGATTGCCTACCAGTCGGCCGATCTCCTGGAAGCGGTCGCGGCCGACGCCGGGAAGCCGATCGCCGAGCTGTCGGTCGACGGCGGCGCTTCGGCCAACGGGTTTTTGATGCAGTTCCAGTCGGATATCCTGGGGATCCCGGTCTGCCGCCCCGAGGTCTATGAATCGACCGCCCAGGGGGCCGCCTACCTCGCCGGGCTGACGTCGGGGTTCTGGAAACCGGACCAGCTGCTTTCCGCCCGGAAGATCGCCGTCCGGTACACCCCGCAGATGGATGGGACGGAACGGGAAAAACGCCGCCGGGACTGGAAACGGGCGGTAGAGCGGTCGCTTGAGTGGGCGAAGGACGAGATTTGACAATGGCAATTGCCTCCGGTATGAGGCTTTACAAAGGAGATTGATGACCGGAGTATGTCCAAACTGTCAAATTCGTCCGCCGCGTTGACAGGAAAGGGAAAATGTGCTATCCTGAAACCAGTCAAACTGTTTTGTACAGCCGGTTCCCGGCTGATGAAAGGAAGGTCTGCCATGTCTGTACTGGTTACCGGGGGCGCCGGGTATATCGGCTCCCATACCGTCGTCGAGCTGTTGAACGCCGGCGAGAAGGTCATTAACCTCGACAACTTCTCCAATTCCAAACCGGAAGTGCTGGATAAGATCCGCCAGATCACCGGGAGGGATTTTGTATTTTACGAGGTCGACCTGCTCGACCAGGCCGGGGTCAAACGGGTCTTCGACGAAAACCCGGATATCGATGTCGTCATCCATTTCGCCGGGTTAAAGGCAGTCGGGGAGAGCGTCGCTAAGCCGCTGGAATACTACCAGAACAACATCACCGGCACCCTTATCCTCTGCAACGAAATGCGGGCGCACGGGGTCAAGAAGATCGTCTTCTCCTCGTCGGCTACCGTCTACGGCTCGCCGGAGACGCTGCCGATCAAAGAGGATTTCCCCCTCTCGACCACCAACCCCTACGGCACCACCAAACTGGTCATCGAATGGATTTTAAAGGACCTCTGCAAGTCCGACCCCGAGTGGACGGCGGCGCTGCTGCGCTACTTCAACCCGATCGGCGCCCATCCCTCCGGCCTGATCGGCGAGGAGCCGGACGGTATCCCGAATAACCTGCTGCCCTATGTGGCGCGGGTCGCCTGCGGGGAACTCCCTTGCCTGTCGGTCTTTGGGGACGACTACGACACCCCCGACGGCACCGGCGTCCGGGACTATATCCATGTCGTCGACCTGGCGAAGGGGCATCTGTCCGCCCTCGAATGGGCCAGAAGCCATAAAGGCGCCGACGCTTTCAACCTCGGAACCGGCAACGGCTACTCGGTCCTGGAGATCGTCCACGCCTTTGAAAAGTACAGCGGCCGGAAGGTCAACTACAAGATCACCCCCCGCCGCCCGGGCGATATCGCCGCCTGCTACGCCGACCCCGCGAAGGCGAAAGCCGAACTGGGCTGGGAGGCAAAGCTCGGGATCGAGGAGATGTGCCGGGATTCCTGGAACTATATCGTTAAGAGCAAAGGGCTGGAATAACCGGCCATAGAAAACGCCCGCAGGTTTCTTTAACCTGCGGGCGTTTTCCCGTTTAGCGCTGAAGTTTTAAGCTGATCTCGCCGCTGTTTAGATGGGCGCGGCTTCCGTCCGCCCGGCGGACGATCAGGTTGCCGTCCCCGTCGATGTCCTCGGCGACGGCAAAATAGCTTTCCCGCACCGACCGCACCTCGACCGTCTCCCCAAGGAAGAAGAGCCCCGACCGGTAGGCCTGGAGGAAGGCTGGCTTATTCTGCGGGAAGTTCTGCTCGATATAATACCGCTCGAAGGTTTCGGCCAGCCGGGCGGTATAATCCGCCGGATGGACGCGGACGCCGGTCTCGCTGCGGACAGAGCCGGCAATATCCCGGATTTCCGGCGCGAAGTCCTCCCGCCGCTCGGAAAGGTTGATGCCAATCCCGACGACGATGCTTTGGATCCTGCCGGTTTCTCCCTCGACCGACGCTTCGGTCAGGATACCGCAGAGCTTGCGGCGGTTGAGGTAGATGTCGTTGGTCCACTTGATCTGCGGCCGGACGCCGGTCAGGGATTCGACCGTGTCGCAGACGGCTACCGCCGTCATCAGCGTGATCGTGCCGATCTCGGCGGCGGCAGCCGCCTCCGGTTTCAGGACGATCGAAAGATAGACCCCGCCCGCCGGGGAATAAAAGGTGCGGGAAAGCCGCCCGACGCCGGCGGTCTGGCGGCCGGTGACAACCATCGCTCCGTCGGGAAGGGAAGGGGTGTTCTTGGCGTAGCGGTTGGTGGAATCGACCTCCGGCAGGTAGACGGCCGGCCGGCCGATCCGACGGGTAACCAGACGTTTTTCGATCTCATAGCCGGACAGGACCTCGCCCGGCAACAGCCTGTATCCTTTCCCGGCTTCGGATAGGATGGTATAGCCGTCCTTTTGAAGGGAGGCTACCTGTTTCCAGACCGCCGCCCGGGTGACGGAGAGCTTCGCCGCCAGCTCCTCTCCGGAAACCCACTGTTCCATCCGCCCGTCCAGCATCCGCAGGACCGCCTCTTTTGTCGTCAACCCGACCGCTTCCTTTCCGTTTACAGTACCCTTTTATCTTACCGCCTGCCGGGCGTTTTGTCAAGGTGGGCTTTCAGGTCGGCGATAAACTGCGCCTGCTGCTTCTGAAGATACCGTTTGACAAAAGGGCGCAGATAAAATTTCTTAGCCGTAACCTGTTCGGTAAAATCGACTGCGGTTTCATCCCCTTCGGGTGCGAACCGGCCGGTCCAGTGCCCATACATATTGCTGTTTTCCATATCAAATTCCAGGCAATAGGGCGGATCCATCTTCGTGACGGTAAAGTAGGTAGGATACCCGCCTTTCGTGTATTCGACAAACCGGTTTTCGTCCAAAACTTCCGTTTTGCTGAGGTCGCCGCGCCAGAAATACCCTTCTACCGCCGTAACCATTTCCCATACCCGGTGAATCTCGCAGGGAAGTACGGCTTTGATGTTGGATGTAACCATTTTCTCCTCCAATGTATAGGAAAAGCCGGCCGCCGCTTGCGCGGCGACCGGCCAATCGCGGGAACCGCTTGGCTTAAGCGGTTAGTTCCACCACATCTCGGTCATCTTCGGCTGGTAGACCAGGACTTCCTTCAGGAAAGAGATCGCCTTGTCGAGGCCCTCGAGAGGGGTTAAGAGGCTGTCTTCATGCTCGATCGACAGCGCGCCTTCATAGCCCACCATCCGCAGGGCGGAAACGATGTCTTTCCAGTAGGCGTAGTCGTTGCCGTAGCCGACGCTGCGGAAGATCCAGCTGCGGTTAATCTCATCCGAGAAGTTCTTGGTGTCCAGAACGCCGTTGACAGCGGTGTTGTACTTGTCGATCTTGGTGTCCTTCGCATGGAAGTGGAAGATCGCGTGTTCCTTGCCCAGGGCGCGGATCGCGGCGACGGGGTCGACGCCCTGCCAGATCAGGTGGCTGGGATCGAAGTTGGCGCCGATCTCGGGGCCGACGGCGGCGCGGAGCTTAAGCAGGGTTTCCACGTTGTAAACGCAGAAGCCGGGGTGCATCTCAAACGCGAACTTGTTGACGCCATAGGCTTTGGCAAATTCGACCTTCTTCTTCCAGAAGGGGATCAGCTTTTCTTCCCACTGCCATTTCAGGATCTCGGGGAAGTCGTTCGGCCAGGCACAGGTGACCCAGTTCGGGTACTTGGACTCTTCACAGTCACCGGGGCAGCCGGAGAAGCAGTTGATGGTGTCGACGCCCAGTTCTTTGGCCAGGCGGATCGCGTTGTCCAGGTCATGCTCAAACTGCGCGGCGACCTCCTTGTTGGGATGGAGGTAGTTGCCGTGGGCGGAGAGGGCGCTGATCTCCAGGCCGGAAGCCGCGAGGGTGTCTTTGAATTCCTGTAACGCCTTGGGGTCGTTCAGGAGGACGTCGGGGTCGCAGATCGCTTTCCCCGGGAAGCCGCCGCAGCCGATTTCGATCGTCTGGACGCCTTTGGAGACGAGGAAGTCACAGACCCATTTCAGGTCTTTGTCCCCGAACAGGACTGCCATAACGCCAAGTTTCATAGTGATACATCCTTTCTTTTTTCATGATTTACTCTATTTTACTCCCGAAGGAGCAGGAGCCAATTTGCCAACCCCAAATGGGTTTATGCCGCTAAACGATCTCTTTATCGAGCAGCCGCACCGATTCCCGGATAATCAGCCGGTGGGGAAGACGGATCTCGACCGGCGGGGAAGCGGGGTCGTGGATCTTCCGGAGCAGCAGCTGCATTGCCTGCAGGCCGATCTCTTTCTGCGGCTGGGCGACCGTCGTCAAAGCGGGATTAAAATACTCCGCGATCGGGTTATTGTCAAAACCCATGACCGAAATGTCTTTTCCCGGCTGGATCCCCTTTTCAAAGCAGGCGTGCATCAGGCCGATCGCCGCCGCGTCCGAAGCGGCAAAGACCGCATCGGGAAGAGAGGACTGAAACAGGCGTTCCGCCGCACGGCGTCCGGCCTTATAGGTCAGCCCTTCGTCCAGAAAAAGGACATTTTCAGCCGGCAGGCCCGCATCCGCAACCGCATCTTTCACACCGGCCCCCCGCTCAAAAGAAGAGCCGTAAAGCCGTCCGGCCGAAATATACGCGATCCGCTTGCAGCCGTTGCGAAGCAGGAAGCCGGCCGCGTCGTAGCCCGCCCGGCGGTTGTCGATCGTAACCGAAGATACGCCCGAAAGCCCCGGGATCGTCTCGCTTGCGACGACGACCGGGCACTCCTCCGACAGCCGGCCGATCTGTTCGCCTGTCAGGGAAGAGAAGAGGAAAATAATGCCGTCCAGCAGCCGACGCCGGACCATTTCAATATACTCGGTCTCAGCCTCCGTGTCATTTTCGGTGGTGACCAGCATCACATGGTAACCGTTCTGCATCGCAACCGTCTGGATCCCCCGGACGACCCGGGAATAGAACTGGTTGGAAATGGTTGGAAGAACGACCAAGATCTTCATCGTCTCCAGCCGGCGCAGCGTCCGCCCAAGAAAGTTTGGATGGTAGTTTAACTTTTCAATCGCTTTTTGCACCGCGTCGACCGTCTCGTTGCGGACACGGTCGGTCCCATTCAGGACCCGGGAAACAGTGGCGACCGAAACGCCGGCCTCTTTGGCTACGTCTTTGATTGTCACCACTGTGAGCACCCCTTTCCAAATGTGATGTAATCGGTTACACAATCTAATAATATCCAATATCCACAAAAAAGTCAAGGCTTTCCCGCTAAAAAACATTCCAAAAAATAACGATATTTTCTGGATATTTTGCTATTGACGGCAATCGTATCCGGTGCAGAAGAAAAAACGGCTGGGAAAGAGAGAGTTTGCGCAGGTTTTTTTCAAAAGCACTGGTGAAAGGAGGAAAGATGTGGTATAATAACAATGTATTGCCCGAAACCGATGAACAGGAGGCTACGCCATGCAGCAAAACGAATACCGGCAACTGGTGGAACGCCTGAACCATTACAGCAAACTATATTATACCCTTGACGCGCCGGAGGTGTCCGACTTCGAATATGACGGCCTGATGCAGCAATTAAAGGCCGCCGAGGCGGAACATCCCGACTGGGTGACGCCCGATTCCACGACCCAGCGGGTCGGGGACGCGATCTACACCACCTTTGAAAAGGTGGAGCACCGGGTGCAGATGGGGTCTTTGCAGGACGTTTTCAGCGAGGAAGAGCTGTGGGCTTTCCACGAGCGCTGCCTCGCTTTCGCACCGGAACCGGCCTATACGGTCGAGCCGAAGATCGACGGGCTGTCGGTTTCGCTCGAGTACCGGGACGGGCTGTTTGTTCGCGGGTCGACCAGGGGTAACGGCCTTGTGGGGGAAGACGTCACCCTAAATCTCCTGACCATCGCCGATATCCCGAAAAAACTCGCCCGGCCGCTCCCGTACCTGGAGGTGCGGGGGGAGGTGTATATGCCCCGCAGCGTCTTCCAGGAGCTGGTCACCCGGCAGCTGGAGAACGACGAGGAACCCTTTAAAAACCCCCGCAACGCCGCCGCCGGCGGCCTGCGGCAGAAGGACCCGAAGGTGACCGCCGGTCGGAAGCTCTCGATCTTTGTCTTTAACGTCCAGCAGATCGAAGGGGAGGCGCTTGCTACCCACGCCGGGAGCCTGGACCTTTTAAAGGAACTGGGATTTAAAACCATCCCGTCCTATCCGGTCTTCACCGATTTCCAGCAGGTGGTGGAAGAGATCCGCCGGATCGACGCCGACCGGGGCCAGAACGATTTCGACATCGACGGGGCGGTCGTCAAGATCAACGACCTTTCCCTCCGGGAACAGATCGGCGCGACCGTCAAATTCCCCCGCTGGGCGGTGGCGTTTAAATACCCGCCGGAAGAAAAAGAAACGGTGCTGCGGGAGATCGAGATACAGGTCGGCCGGACCGGGGCGCTGACCCCGACGGCGGTCTTCGACAGCGTCACGCTGGCGGGGACCTCGGTCAGCCGGGCGACGCTGCACAACCAGGATTTCATCACCGAAAAGGGGATCGCGGTCGGCGACACGCTGCTGGTGCGGAAGGCCGGGGAAATCATCCCCGAGGTCTTAAAGGTCGTCCGGCATAGCGGCAACCCAGTCTACCAGATCCCGGAAAACTGCCCGGTCTGCGGCAGCCGGGCTGTCCGCGACCCCGACGAGGCAGTCGTCCGCTGTATCAACCCCGCCTGCCCGGCGACCCGCAAACGGGCGATCGTCCACTTTGCCAGCCGCAACGCGATGGATATCGAAGGGCTGGGACCGGCGATGGTCGACCTGCTGGTGGACAACGGGCTGATCGAAGACTGCGCCGGGCTTTACCAACTGACGGCGGAACAGCTGCTCCCGTTTGAGGGGGTGCAGCAGAAGTCGGCCGATAACCTGATCGCCGCGATCCGGGCCAGCAAGGGGCGGGGGCTCGCCCGCCTGCTGTTCGGGCTCGGCATCCGGAATGTCGGTGAAAAGGCCGCCCAGCTGATCGCCCGCCATTTCGGAAATATCGACGCGCTGCTGGCTGTCACCGTCGACGGGCTCTGGACCAAGAAGGGCGGCAGCGTCATCCCCGGTGTCGGGCAGGTGATCGCCGAAAGTCTGGTCGAGAGCTTCACCCAGCCGGAATTCCGCGCGCAGATCGAAAAGCTGCGGGCAAGCGGAGTCAAGCTGACCGAAGAGCAGGCGGAAACAGGGGACGCCCTGGCCGGAAAGACCTTTGTCATCACCGGGACGCTGCCTTCCATGAGCCGGAAAGAAGCGCAGGCGCTGATTGAGCAAAACGGCGGCAAGGTGACCGCGTCGGTCTCGAAAAAGACAAGCTACCTCCTCGCCGGGGAGGACGCCGGAAGCAAGCTGGCAAAGGCGCAGGCGCGCGGCGTGCCGGTGATCGGCGAGGCGGAACTGATGCAGATGACCGGAACGGAAACGGGCCGGTAACCGATAGATAGCATAGAAAGGATTGTAACCATGGAAATTGATATCAAACGGCTGGCCAGATTGGCCAAACTCAAGTTCACCCCTGAAGAGGAAGAAAAATACGCCGCCCAGATGGCGAACATCGTCGCGATGGTGGAAAAGCTGCCTGACCTCGACGCCAGCGGCCCGCTGATCGACCCGGACAACCCGATGGAGTTCCGCAAGGACGAGGTGGAAAAGAAGTATAGCCGGGACGAGCTGCTGGCCAATGCGCCGGAAGTACAGGCCGGATGCGTCGTCGTGCCGAAAACCGTCGCAGAATAAAGAGGGAGGATGCAAAAGCAAATGGAACTTTACCGTCTGACAGCTTCCGAGCTGTCCCGCATGATGCAGAAAAAAGAAGTCTCGAGCGTGGAAGTGACCCGGTCGGTTTTTGACCGGATCGCAAAAAAGGAACCGGAAATCGAAGCCTACATCACGCTGAATGAACAAGCGGCGCTCCAAAAGGCGGCCGAAGTGGACGAAAAGCGGGCGAAAGGGGAGCCGCTCTCTCCGCTGGCCGGTATCCCGGTCGGGGTCAAGGACAACATCTGCGTCAAAGGGCTGCCCGCCACCTGCGCGTCTAAGATGCTTGAAAATTTTATACCGCCCTATAACGCGACGGTCATTGAAAAGCTGAACGCCCAGGACTGCGTCTATACCGGCAAACTCAACATGGATGAGTTTGCGATGGGCTCCTCCACCGAGACCAGCTACTTTAAAAAGACCAGAAACCCCTTTGATCTCTCCCGCGTGCCCGGCGGTTCCTCCGGCGGTTCGGCGGCGGCGGTCGCGGCGGGCGAAGCGGTCGTCGCCCTCGGAAGCGATACCGGCGGCTCGATCCGGCAGCCGGCGGCTTTCTGCGGCGTCGTCGGCCTGAAACCGACCTACGGCAGCGTCTCCCGGTTCGGGCTGGTCGCCTTCGCTTCCTCCCTCGACCAGATCGGGCCGTTTGGCCGGAGCATCGAAGACGTGGCGATGCTGTACAGCGCCATCTGCGGCAAGGACCCCTACGACACCACCACCGCCCGGCGGGAGTACCCGCGGTTTGAGGCGGGGTTCTCGGCGGATATGCAGGGCGTCAAAATCGGGATCCCCGACGCCTATTTCGGCAAGGGGGTTTCGGACGAAGTGCGCCGGCTGGTGATGCAGGCGGCCCACAAGTACGAAGAGATGGGGGCTGCCCTTGTGCCGGTCACGCTGCCCGAGCCCGACTACGGCCTCGCCGCCTATTACATCATCGCCTGCGCGGAAGCTTCCTCCAACCTCGCCCGGTACGACGGGGTCAAGTACGGCTACCGCACCAAAAACTACAAGACCCTCGACGAGATGTATGAAAACACCCGCAGCGAAGGCTTCGGCGACGAAGTGAAGCGGCGGATCATGCTGGGCACCTACGTCCTTTCGTCCGGCTATTACGACGCCTACTATAAAAAGGCGAAATTCACCCAGAAGCTGATGGAGGGGATGTTCCGCGAGGCTTTCCAGAAAGCCGACTTCATCCTCAGCCCGACTGCCCCTGACACCGCGTTCCAATTCGGCGAAAACAGCGACGACCAGGTCAAGATGTATATGAACGATATCTTGACGGTCACGGCCAACATCGCGGGCCTTCCGGCCCTCAGCTTCCCCTGCGGGTTCGACAGCAAGGGGATGCCGGCCGGCTGCCAGCTGATCGGCGGCAAATTCACCGAACAGCGGCTGTTAAACGCCGCTTATGCCTACGAAAAAGCGGCCGGCGGCTTCGACCTCAGCAGGACGCTGGATTGATAACAGGAAAGGACGGTCAGTATTATCATGGATACAAAAGGATATGAAGTGATCATCGGCTTGGAGGTCCACTGTGAGCTGAACACCAAAAGCAAGATCTATTGTTCCTGCCGCAGCTCGTTCGGCGCGGAGGTCAACTCCCAGTGCTGCCCGGTCTGCATGGGGATGCCTGGGACGCTGCCGACCCTGAACGAAAAGGTCGTCGACTACGCGGTCAAAATGGGCTACGCCCTCGGCTGCACGATCAACCCGGTCAGCAAACAGGACCGCAAGAACTATTTTTACCCCGACCTGCCCAAAGCCTACCAGATCAGCCAGTTTGATATCCCGCTGTGCGAGCATGGGCATCTGGACATCCTGGTGGATGGGGAAGAGAAGCGGATCGGTATCACCCGTATCCACATCGAAGAGGACGCCGGCAAGCTGATCCACGACGAGAGCTTTGCGGGGACGCTGGTCGACTTCAACCGCTGCGGCGTCCCGCTGATCGAGATCGTTTCGGAGCCCGACCTCAGAAGCTCGGCTGAAGCGAAAGCCTACCTCGATACCATCCGGGAGACGGTCATCTACCTCGGTATCTCGGACGGCAAGATGCAGGAAGGGTCGATCCGCTGCGACATCAACGTCTCGGTCCATAAGCCGGGCGAACCCTTTGGCACAAGGGTCGAGATGAAGAACGTCAACACCTTCTCGGGTGCGGTCCGGGCGATCGAGTATGAGGCGGCCCGGCAGATCGAGGTGCTGGAACAAGGCGGCGTCATTTCCCAGGAAACGAGACGGTGGGACGACCTGAAAAACTGCAACTTCCTGCTCCGCTCGAAGGAGGATGCCCAAGACTACCGGTACTTCCCGGAACCTGACCTCGCGACCATTCTGCTGGATGAAGCGCATTTACAAGAGCTGAAGGACTCGATCCCCGAACTGCCGAACAAAAAGACGGTGCGGTTTATGAAGGAGATGGGCCTGCCGGAAGAAGACGCAAGGCAGCTGGTAGAATCGATCGAAAAAGCCGCTTACTTTGAGGAGATCGTGAAGGCGGGCAACGGGAAAATCATCCCGAAGGACGCGGCCAACTGGGTACTGGGCGGCATTTCCCGGGTGATCAACGAAACCGGTAAACCGATTGCCGAAATCGGCGTCACGGCGGAAGACCTGGCGGAGCTGATCGGGATGCTGGAAGCAAAGGAAATCTCCAGTTCGGCCGGCAACACCGTCTTTGAGGCGCTTTTAAAGAATACCGGCAAACATCCGAAGGAGATCGTCCGGGAAAAAGGCCTGGCGCAGGTATCGGATACCGGATTCTTACAGCAGATCGTCGACCAGGTGGTCGCGGCCAACGAAAAGTCGGTCAACGACTACCGCGGCGGCAAAACCAACGCGCTCGGGTTCCTGGTCGGCCAGTGCATGAAAGCGTCAAAGGGCAAGGGCAACCCGGCAATCATGCGGGAGATGCTGTTAAACTATTTAAACGGCTAAAATAAACGGAGGCAGGCAGGGAGAATGAAAAAGGCGTTCTGCAAGGCGATTCTGGCGTCCGCCGTCACCGTGCTGGGCGGATGGTTTTTCGCAGCAGTCGGGCACGACATGATGAATGGTTTTAACGAGCTGGGAACGATCGCGGCAGTCGCCATTATGGGCGCCTGGATCATTTTCTTTGGCGAGTTGAAGAAAAAATAACACTTTATAAGAAAAATCCGTCCGGCAGTATGGCTGGGCGGATTTTTACTTTGAAGGCCCGCGAAGGCCCGCTTGGGGTTGATTTACGGCGCCGGATGTGCTATACTGGTTTTACACTTCCCTAAACTTCGCAAAATTGAAATTATGCGAAGTTCGCGTACTTACAAACAAGCTGGCCCTCTTTTTACGGTCACCAGGAGGTTTTTCCATGTCCTATACGCCCAGCGATTATTCTGAAGCGCCGCAATTTTTACAGGACTTCCTGTTTTACCTGCTGACCATCAAAAACCGCTCCAAACTGACGGTCGAAAACTACTACCTCGACCTGCGGGCTTTCTTCCGCTTTATCGCACAGCGGCGCGAGCTTACGCCCAAAGATCAGCCGCCGGAAGAAACCGACATCTCCGGACTGGATTTTTCTATTGTCCAATCGGTCACACTGACCGATATCTACGCATTCTTCAACTACCTGACCACCGCCGGCGACGGCGTCCGGACCCGTTCCCGCAAAGCCTGCGCGATCCGCGGCTTTTTCCGCTATTTCCACAACATTACCCAGCAGCTGGAAACAAATCCGGCCGAAAACCTGGAACTGCCAAATGAGCAGAACGCACTTCCCCATTTCCTTACATTAGAACAATCGTTCGATTTATTGGGTAGTCTCGACCCGGAAGACAAAAATTACCAGCGGGATTTCTGCATCCTGACCCTCTTCTTAAACTGTGGGATGCGGCTGAGCGAACTGGTGGGGCTAAACCTCAGCAGCATCCGGGACAATACCCTGACCGTCCTCGGCAAAGGCAATAAGGAACGGATGCTCTATTTAAACGACGCCTGTTTAGAGGCGCTGAATGCCTACCTGCCCGCCCGGGCGGCGCTCCCGAAAATTATCGATAAAGAAGCGCTGTTTATCAACCGCAGCGGCAAACGGCTCGGGCAGCGGTCGGTACAGAATATCGTCACAGCCGCCCTCGGACGGGCGGGACTTGGCGGGATGGGATTGTCGACCCACAAGCTGCGGCATACCGCCGCGACGATGATGTACCAGTATGGGGAGACAGACCTGCGGGTATTGCAGGAGATACTCGGGCACGCCAACCTCAACACCACCCAGATCTATACCCATGTCTCCAACCGGCAGAAGGAATCGGCGATGAACCAGAACCCGGTCGCCGCCTATGCCAGACGGCGGAAAAAAGCCGCCGCAAACAATAAGCCGAAAGAGTAAAACACCGGGGAGGTTTTGCGCCTCCCCGGTGTTTTGTCTTTGATTTTCTATTTCAGCTTTCCCCTGCTTCTGCTTCAGCAGCCTTTTTTTCCGCCTGTTTCTGCATATTGTGCCGGTAGGTCATATAGCTTTCCAGGATGATCGTCGCCGCCACCTCATCAATGACCTCTTTGCGCTTTTTGCCGTAAGTGCCGGTCTCGCTGAGGTAGTTCTGGGCTTCAAGGGTCGTCGCCCGTTCATCCCACAGTTCGACCGGGACGTCAACCTTGGTCTTGAGCAGCTCGGCGAACTGAGCGCATTTCTCCGCCCGGGGGCCGACCGTCCCATTCATATTGACCGGGTAGCCGACCACCACCATCTGGACGCCGTACTCCTGGACGGCGTGGGCGACCTTCTGGATCGTAAAATAAAAGTTCCGCTCTTCTATGACGCCGACCGGCGACGCAAGGAATTCGGTCCGGTCGCAAACCGCAAGGCCGGTACGGGTATCTCCATAATCAACTGCCATGATCTTCATGTATATTTTCTCCTTTACCAGGGCTGCACGGTACCGATAATCTCGCGGACCGAGCCGATGCCCTTTTCATCCAGCCAGGCGTTCATCCCGTCGATGATGTGTAGCGGCGCATAGGGGTCGGCAAAAAGGGCCGCGCCCACCTGGACGGCCGACGCCCCCGCCATCATCATCTCGATCGCGTCCTTGCCGGAAGAAATGCCGCCCATCCCGACGACCGGGATGCTGACCGCGTTTGCCACCTGCCAGACCATCCGCACCGCCACCGGGAAGATGGCCGGGCCGGAAAGGCCGCCGGTGTTGTTGCGGAGGACCGGGCGGCGGGTGTTGATGTCGATCCGCATCCCCAAAAGCGTGTTGATGAGCGAGACTGCGTCCGCCCCTTCCGCTTCGACCGCCTTGGCGATCGCGGTAATATCGGTCACGTTGGGGCTGAGCTTGACCATCAGCGGCTTGCTGGTCGCCCCGCGGACCGCCTTGGTCACCGCCGCCGCCATCTGCGGGGTGGAGCCGAAGGCCGCGCCCCCCTCTTTGACGTTCGGGCAGGAGATGTTCAGTTCGATCATATCGACCGCCGTCCCCTCCAGCTTACGGGCGATCTCGATGCAGTCCTCGACCGTCGAGCCGGCGACATTGGCGAGGATCGTCACATCCTTCGTCCGGAGGTAGGGCAGCTCCTGTTCAATAAAGGCGTCGATGCCCGGGTTTTGCAGGCCGACAGAATTGAGCATCCCCGCCGGGGTCTCGGCAATCCGGGGCGGCGGATTGCCGTCCTTCCGGTTTAAGGTCGTGCCCTTGCAGGAGATGCCGCCAAGCCGGGAAAGCGGGTAGAGCTTTTCATACTCCCGCCCGAACCCGAACGCGCCGGAAGCCGGGATGACCGGGTTTTTAAAGGGAACGCCCGCTACTTCTACTCGTAAATCCGCCATTACAGTACGACCTCCCTGCTGTTAAAGACCGGGCCATCCTTGCAGACGTGGGAATAGCCCTCCACACCGTTTTTCACCGTCCGGCAGGCGCAGCCGAGGCAGGCCCCGACCCCGCAGGCCATCCGTTCTTCCAGGGAGACCTCGCACACGATCCCCTTTTCTTCCGCCATTTTGGCGACCGCCCGCAGCATCGGCATCGGCCCGCAGGCGTAGACGATATCGGGGGTTTCCGACTCCAGCAGCTTTTGCAGCGCCGCCGTGACAAACCCACGCTCCCCCGCCGTCCCGTCGTCGGTGCAAAGGATGGCGCGGGCGCCGGCCGCTTTGAAATCATCCTGCAAAATAACGGCGGAGGCGCTGCGGAAACCGGTGATGGCCGTGCCGTTATTGCCGTAGTGGGAAATGGCGCCGAGAAGCGGCGGCACGCCGATCCCGCCGCCCACCACAACCGCTTTTTTCTCCGGCGGCAGCAGCGTAAACCCGTGGCCGAGCGGGCCGAGCAGGTCGATCAGTTCCCCTTCGTTTATGCGGGACAGGACTTCGGTCCCTTCGCCGCGGACTTCCATCACCAGCCGGAGAGCGCCCCTCTCCCGGTCGATGCCGCAGATCGAAATCGGGCGGCGGAGCTGGAATCCCGGCACCCGGATATGGACGAACTGCCCGGGGACCGCTTCCGCCGCGATATCCGGGCAGTGGACGGTGTAATCATAAACCCCCCGCGCGAGGTTTTGCTTTCGAATGATCGGATAAAGGCTCTGGGTAATAGACAAGCCGACTCCCCCTTTGCTGTTTTCTACTAGTTTACCATATCTGCCAAGAAAAAGCAATCTTCCCGCAAAAAGCCGGCCTGCTTTCTGCGGCAGGCCGGCCAGATATACAAAAGGTCAGCAGATCGTGACGGCAATCTCGCCGTCCTTCGCCGAAACATAGACGTCCCGTTTGCTGGGCGCGTCCGACAATACAAGGTTTGCGATCCTGTCCTCGACCTCCCGGCGGATGGTGCTCCGCAGATCGCGGGCCGCAAACTTCCCGCCGCCTTTCTTTGCAAGCAGGGCAAGTGCCGCTTCGTCGTAATGAAGCTGGATTCCGAGGTCGTGGAGCGGGCCTTCCATCTCCTTCATCATCAGCCCGGCAATCTTCTGGAGCGTCTCTTCCGACAGAGGGTTGAAGACGACGATCTCGTCCACCCGGGCCAGGAATTCCGGCCGCAGGAAACGGGAAAGCGCCCCCAGCGCCTTTTCTTTGGAAATATCGGATTCGGTCTTGTTAAAGCCGACGACCGCCGTCCGGTCGCTGGAACCGGCGTTGCTGGTCATGATGATCACGGTGTTCTCAAAATTGACCGCCCGGCCCTGAGCGTCGGTGATCCGGCCTTCGTCCAGGATCTGCAGGAGGATGTTCATGACGTCCGGATGGGCTTTTTCGATCTCATCAAACAGGACGACCGAGTAGGGATGGCGGCGGACCTTTTCGGTCAGCTGCCCCGCCTCGTCAAACCCGACATAACCGGGAGGCGAACCGACCAGCCGGGAGACGGTGTGCCGCTCCATATACTCCGACATATCCACCCGGATCAGCGGGTCTACCTTATTGTCAAACAGCTCTTCCGCCAGCACCTTGGACAATTCGGTCTTGCCGACGCCGGTCGGGCCGACAAAAATAAAGGAAGCAGGGCGCTTTTTGGCGTCGAGCCGGACCTTCGAGCGGCGGATGGCCGCGACAACCGCGTCGACCGCCTGGTCCTGCCCGATAACCCGTGATTTAAGCGCACGTTCAAGGTTTATCATCTTTTGCGCGACATCTTCGCTGACCTTTTCCGCCGGGATGCCGGTCCAGAGCTCGATGACCCGGGCGACGTCGTCCATCGTCACCTCCAGCCTTGCCATCTCCGGTTCCAGCTCTTTCAGCTGCTCTTTGGTGGTGATGATGCCGCCTTTGACCCGGGCGATCGCCTCGTAATCCATATTTTCCGCCGTAGTCAGCTGCTGTTCCTCGTCGTTTAACTCTTTCAGCCGGCGGTTTAGCTTCTCCACCTCGGTCAGGACGGCGCTCTTGATCGAAGCGCAGGCAGCCGATTCATCCAGAAGGTCAATCGCCTTATCCGGAAGGTAACGGCCGGTGATATACCGCTCCGAAAGATTGGCGCAGGCGACCAGGATGCTGTCGGGGACGTGCACTTTGTGATGCTGCTCATAATACCCGGCAAGCCCCCGCAGGATCTCGATCGTCTCCCCGACCGTCGGCTCGTCGACCGTGACCGGCTGGAACCGGCGCTCAAGGGCGGCGTCCTTTTCGATATTCTTGCGGTATTCCGAGAAGGTGGTCGCGCCGATCACCTGGATCTCCCCGCGGGAGAGGGCGGGCTTTAAGATGTTGGCGGCGCTCATCGAGCCTTCGGAATCGCCGGTGCCGACGAGGGTATGTACCTCGTCGATAAAGAGGATGACGTTGCCCTGGGCCTTGACCTCTTCGATCAGACCCTTGACCCGGCTTTCAAACTGGCCCCTGAACTGGGTACCCGCCACCAGGGCGGGAAGGTCCAGCAAAAACACCTCTTTGTCCGCCAATTTATAGGGCACATCCCCGCTGGCAATCCGCTGGGACAACCCCTCGGCAATGGCGGTTTTCCCCACGCCGGGTTCCCCGATCAGGCAGGGGTTGTTTTTGGTGCGCCGGCACAAAATCTGGATCACCCGGTAGATCTCCTTGTCCCGCCCGATAATCCGGTCCAGTTCCCCGTTGGCCGCCCGTTTGGTCAGGTTGGTGCAATAGGTGTTGAGCATTTTCCGGTCCGGGTCCTCTTCCTCTTTGCGGCGCATCCGCTTTTTCCCCGTTACCGGTTCTTCCCCCTGCTGGCCAGGGTTGGAGGAACCGAAAATATTCTGCAAAAACGGGGGGAAAGTCTGGGACCCGCCCGGCTCAAAATCCCCGTTTTCGTCAGCTTGTTCCCCCATCAGGTTCATCAACTGGTCGTTGTACTGGTCCAACTCGTCCAACGCCTCATCCCCCAATCCCATCTGCTCCATAAACTGGTCCACCGGTTTCAGGCCCAATTCCTTGGCGCAGCGCAGGCAAAGTCCCTCGTTAATGGTCTTGCCGTTTTCCTCCCGGGTCATAAAGACCACCGCAATCCTCTTTTTACATCTGGAACACATCATCGTGCCGATTCCTCCTCCCCCCGCCTCCCCCGGTACGGGCCATGGGGCCGGTAATCCGCCCCGGCTTTTCCCTCCCGTCCAAAGGGGAATTCAGGTTTTTCCTCTATCCGTCACATGGGACGCCTTTCGCCCCACACTTTTTCTCTCAAAGGGCTAAAACTCTGAGCATACAATAAGGGACAGAGAAAGACTGGTTGTGAACGGTTCGTCAATAATTTATGAACACGCCCCGCTAAAAGGGCACCTGCTCCATGACCCGGGAAAACAGCAGGCTTTGCTGGATCAAATCCAGGTTGAGCCAGGGCGTCCCCCCTTTGGTCACCAAAAGGAACAGGGCGGCCAGAGAGGCCAGTACAAACACCCACAACAACCCGTTGGCGGCGCCTACTACCCCGCCCAGCAGCCGGTTTACCCCGTGGATCAACGGCAGCCGCTCTACCAGCCCTCCCGCCAGGTCCGCCAGACGCCGGCAGAGGAAGAGCAGCACCACAAAGGAAAACAAAAACAGCACCAGCCCTAAAAAACTCAAAAACAGCGGCTGGAGCAAGTCCTCCGTAAGGGACACCGCCATGGCGGTGGTGTCCGGATGGGCCAGGCCGTCGATGATCTCCACCGCTTTTCCGGTGTCCAGGGGAGACAAAGATAAGATCCCCGAAACCCAGGCCGGCAGGCTGTTGAGCGCCCCAATCAGGGACTGGGCCAGGT
>CALXKG010000168.1 GCA_944388825.1 uncultured Clostridia bacterium
GCATTCTCCCGTTGACGCCCTGGGCATCCAGGGTGCCGCGGATGATGTGGTAACGGACGCCAGGCAGGTCCTTAACACGGCCGCCGCGGATGAGGACGACCGAGTGCTCCTGCAGGTTATGCCCTTCGCCGGGAATATAAGCTGATACTTCCATTCCGTTGGTCAGACGGACTCTGGCGACCTTACGGAGCGCAGAGTTCGGCTTTTTCGGGGTCATGGTTCTGACTGCCGTGCAGACGCCTCTCTTCTGGGGGGAAGAACGGTCGGTGGCCTCTTTGGTCATCGAGTTGTAGCCGCGGTTGAGCGCCGGGGCGGTGGACTTCGCCACAAGAGTGGTTCTGCTCTTTCTTACGAGCTGGTTAAAAGTAGGCATATGGCACCTCCTTACTGAGATTTTTTGCGGGGACGGTTTGTCCCACACAAGTAATTATTTTAGCACACCTCACCCCCGCTGTCAAGGAAAATCCGCGTCCCGGCGGGGATTCGCGATGAAACTTTTCACGCCCTGCCCGCGTGGATTTTATCGGTTTTGCACAGGGCGCCGCGGGGGAGAAAGGATGCTCCATCCCCGCCGGAAAGGCAAATCAGGAGGACGGCGCGGTGTCCGTCCTCCTGATGTCGGGTTTTATGATCAGTCGGCGCTGACGGGGGAAGAAGCGGTTTCCTTTGCCTCTTCGGGGGCGTCCTCCGGCTTGGTCGAAACGACTTCGACCTCGTTGTAGCACTTCATGCCGGTGCCGGCGGGGATCAGCTTACCGATGATGACGTTTTCCTTCAGGCCGAGCAGGTGGTCGGTCTTGCCCTTGATGGCCGCGTCGGTCAGGACCTTGGTGGTCTCCTGGAAGGAGGCGGCGGACATGAACGACTCGGTGGCGAGCGCCGCCTTGGTGATGCCGAGAAGGACCGGCTCGTAGGTGATGAGCGAGACGGCTTCGCCGGCGTCGATGCGGGCCTGGAGCTTCTGGTTCTCGCGGTAGACGTTGCTCCGCTCCATGATCGAACCGGTTAAGAGCTCGGTGGAGCCGGGGTCTTTGATCCGGACCTTCTTCATCATCTGGCGGACGATAACCTCGATATGCTTATCGTTGGTATCGACGCCCTGCAGGCGGTAGGTCTTCTGGACCTCGCTGATGAGGTAGTCCTGGACGGCCTTTTCGCCCTTGACCGCGAGGATATCGTGGGGGTTGACGGCGCCTTCGGTGAGCGGTTCGCCGAGGGCGATGACCTGCCCTTCCGAGACCTTGATCTTATAGCCGTAGGGGATGTTGTAGCGCTTCTCACCCTCTTCGCCGGTGACGACGATGACGGTCTGGCGCTTTTCTTCGGTAAAGTGGACGGTGCCGGGGATCTCCGAGATGATCGCGCTGTTCTTGGGCTTGCGGCTCTCAAACAGCTCGACGACACGGGGAAGACCCTGGGTGATATCTTCCGCGTTGGCGATACCGCCGGTGTGGAAGGTACGCATCGTCAGCTGGGTGCCCGGTTCGCCGATCGACTGGGCGGCGATGACGCCGACCGTTTCGCCGACCGCGATCGCCTTGCCGTTGGCGAGGTTGGCGCCGTAGCACTTGGCGCAGATGCCCTGGGGCGAATGGCAGGTGAGGATCGAGCGGATCTTGACCTTGGTGGCGCCGGCGGCGATGATCTTCTTCGCGTCCTCTTCGTCCATGATCTTATCTTTCGAGACGAGGACTTCGCCGGTGGCGGGATCGATAAAGTCGCTGACGAGGTAGCGGCCCTGGAGCCGTTCTTCCAGCGTCTCGATCATTTCCTTGCCTTCACGGATATCGCTGATCTCCAGGCCGTCGTCGGTGCCGCAGTCCTGCTGGCGGATGATGACGTCCTGGGAGACGTCGACCAGACGCCTGGTCAGGTAGCCCGAGTCGGCGGTCCGCAGCGCCGTATCGGCCAGGCCTTTACGGGCGCCTCGGGAGGAGATGAAGTATTCGAGGATGGTCAGGCCTTCGCGGTAGTTGGCCTTGATCGGCAGCTCGATGGTGGCGCCGGCGGTGTTCGCGATCAGGCCGCGCATACCGGCCAGCTGGCGGATCTGGGCTTTCGAGCCGCGGGCGCCCGAGTCGGCCATCATGAAGATGGGGTTAAACTCGTCCATCGCAGCGGTCTGGGCCTCGGCGACGGCGTTGGTGGTGTCGTTCCAGATGCGGATGACCCGGTCCTTGCGCTCCTGTTCGGAGAGCAGGCCGCTTTCATACTGGCGGTTGACCTTAAGGGCGGCCTTCTCGGCGTCGGAGACCAGCTGTTTCTTTTCGGGCGGGATGGTCGCGTCCGAGACGGCGACGGTGATCGCCGACTTGGTCGAATACTGGTAGCCCTGGGCCTTGATCCGGTCGAGCACCTCGCAGGTACGGGCGGTGCCGTGGATGCGGATGCAGCGGTCGATGATCTTGCCCAGCTCCTTCTTGCCGACCTTGAACTCGACTTCCAGCTTAAACTTGTTTTCGGGGATGGTGCGGTCGACGAAACCGAGATCCTGGGGGATCGGGTCGTTGAAGATCAGACGCCCGCAGGTGGTCTCGATCAGCTGGCTCTCGTCCCCCTTGGTCATCCGGACGCGGATCCTGGCCTGGAGGGTGATGATGCCGTCCTGGTAGGCCATCAGCACTTCGTTGACGTCGCGGAAGACCTTCCCTTCGCCCTTGTCGCCGGGCTTGACCATCGTCAGGTAGTAGGAGCCGAGGATCATATCCTGGGTCGGGACGGTGATCGGCTTGCCGTCGGCCGGCTTTAAGAGGTTGTTGGCGGCCAGCATCAGGAAGCGGGCCTCCGCCTGGGCCTCGGCCGACAGCGGGACATGGATCGCCATCTGGTCGCCGTCGAAGTCGGCGTTGTAGGCGGTACAGGCGAGCGGATGGAGCTTGAGGGCGCGGCCTTCGACCAGCACCGGCTCAAACGCCTGGATGCCGAGACGGTGGAGGGTCGGCGCGCGGTTGAGCATGACCGGGTGGTCCTTGATGACCACTTCCAGCGCGTCCCAGACCTCCGGCTTCGCCCGGTCGACGGCCTTTCTCGCCGACTTGATATTGGCGGCGGCGCCGGTCTCGACCAGCCGCTTCATGACAAACGGCTTAAAGAGTTCCAGCGCCATCTCCTTCGGGACGCCGCACTGGTCCATCTTCAGGTCCGGGCCGACGACGATAACCGAGCGGCCGGAGTAGTCGACGCGCTTGCCCAGAAGGTTCTGGCGGAAACGGCCCTGCTTGCCCTTGAGCATATCCGAAAGGGATTTGAGGGCGCGGTTGTTGGGGCCGGTGACCGGGCGGCCGCGGCGGCCGTTGTCGATCAGCGCGTCGACCGCCTCCTGCAGCATCCGCTTTTCGTTGCGGACGATGATGTCGGGGGCCTGGAGCTCCAGCAGCCGCTTTAAGCGGTTGTTGCGGTTGATGACCCGGCGGTAGAGATCGTTGAGGTCGGAGGACGCGAACCGCCCGCCGTCCAGCTGCACCATCGGGCGGATATCCGGCGGGATGACCGGGATAACGTCCAGGATCATCCACTCCGGCTTCTGGCCGGAGACGCGGAAGGCTTCGACGCACTCGAGGCGCTTGAGAATCCGGACCTTCTTCTGACCGGAGGACTCGTTGAGCTGCGCCTTCAGCTCGGCCGACAGCTGTTCCAGGTCGAGGTCATGGAGCAGCTTTTTGATCGCTTCCGCCCCCATGCCGGCCTCAAAGTCGTCTTCATAGACTTCCCGCTGGTAGGCGTATTCCTTTTCGTCCAGCAGCTGGCCCTTCTGCAGCGGGGTGCTGCCGGGTTCGGTGACGATATATTTCGCAAAGTAGAGGACCTCTTCCAGCCGTCTGGGGGAGATGTCGAGGATCAGCCCCATCCGGGAAGGGATGCCTTTAAAATACCAGATGTGGGAAACGGGGGCGGCGAGGGTGATATGGCCCATCCGCTCGCGGCGGACCTTGGCGCGGGTGACCTCGACGCCGCACTTGTCGCAGATCTTGCCTTTATAGCGGATCCGCTTATATTTGCCGCAATGGCACTCCCAGTCCTTGGTCGGCCCGAAGATGCGTTCACAGAAGAGGCCGTCCCGTTCGGGCTTTAAGGTGCGGTAGTTGATGGTTTCGGGCTTGGTGACCTCGCCGTAAGACCATTCGAGGATCTTTTCCGGGGAAGCCAGGCCGATCTTGATTGCTTCAAAGGTATTAAACTCCACGCTTTACTCCCTCTTCCATTAAAAATCCAGTTCACCATCGTCCCCGTAGCCGTCGGAATCGTCATAAGAGTCGGCGCCGGTCAGCATATCCTCGGCGTCGCCGGTGGTATAGCCGTCCATCACGCCGTCCTCCTGGACCGAGAAGGCGTCGGGGTCGCTGTAGCGGTCGTCTTCCTCTTCGGCGGCGCGGAAGGAGACGTCTTCGTCGTCTTCAAAGCTCTGTTTGAGATCAATTTCTTCGCCGGCCTTGTCCAGGACCTTGATATCGAGGCCGAGGGACTGGAGTTCCTTGACCAGGACCTTAAAGGATTCCGGGACGCCCGACTGCGGGATGTTGTGGCCCTTGACGATCGCTTCGTAGGTCTTGACGCGGCCGACGATGTCGTCCGACTTGACCGTCAGGATCTCCTGCAGGGTGTAGGCGGCGCCGTAGGCTTCCAGCGCCCAGACTTCCATCTCGCCGAACCGCTGGCCGCCGAACTGCGCCTTGCCGCCCAGCGGCTGCTGGGTGACGAGCGAGTAGGGGCCGGTCGAACGGGCGTGGATCTTATCGTCGACCAGGTGGTGCAGCTTCATGTAGTACATGATGCCGACCGTGACCCGGTTGTCAAACTTTTCGCCGGTGCGGCCGTCGTAGAGGGTCAGCTTCCCGTCTTCGGGGATGCCGGCCTCCCGCTGCATCGCGCGGATATCGTCTTCGTGGGCGCCGTCAAAGACCGGGGTCATGACCTTCCAGCCGAGCAGCTTGGCGGCGTAGCCGAGGTTGACTTCCAGCACCTGCCCGATGTTCATACGGGACGGGACGCCCAGGGGGTTTAAGACAATGTCCAGCGGGGTGCCGTCCTCCAGGAAGGGCATATCCTCCTGGGGCAGGATGCGGGAGACGACGCCCTTGTTGCCGTGGCGGCCGGCCATTTTGTCGCCGACCGACAGCTTACGCCGCTGGGCGACGTAGCAGCGGACGACCATGTTGACGCCGGCGGTCAGCTCGTCCGAGTTCTCCCGGGTGAAGACCTTGACGTCGACGACGGTGCCGTAAGCGCCGTGGGGCAGCCGGAGGGAGG
>CALXKG010000169.1 GCA_944388825.1 uncultured Clostridia bacterium
CCGCCGCCCGCCGGATGCTATACTGGGACCAGCCGGGCCCCCGGCAATGCAACGAGAAAGGGAGAGTCAAATGACAAACGAAGAGATGGGCCGTTACATATCCGCCCGCCGTACAGCCCTCGGCCTGGTTTCCTGCGGCATATCGCTCCCGTTCCTGCTGGCCGACCTGCAGCGGGCCGCGATGTGGCGCGAAGCGGAGAACATCATCGGCGGCGCCGACGGCCCGACCGCCATCCTTGTAACGGGCGGCGGCTTCCCGGACTGGCTGGGGTACCTGCTGCCGCCCGTCCTGCTGGTCCTGGGCGCCCTGCTGCTGCTGTTCAGCCGCCGGCAGAAGCGCTGATCATTTCACCCGCGGCAGCGGCCGCTGCGCCCCGTCGGTGACCACGTCCTCCGGCGTCAGGCGCCCGATCAGCAGCGGCGAACCGGGGTCGTGACGCCCGTAGTTTTCGATCGCCCGGAGGGGGTCCCGGTTGGCGTAGCAGTACCGGCAGCCGTTCGGGCAGCTGTCATACGCCCCGATGTCCCGGCTCTCGACACAGTGGCAGCCCCGCCGCGTCCCCTTATGCTTCCGCTCCTTAAACTGAACCCCGTTCGCCCGCCCGATCGCCTCGAGGGTCAGGCAGCCGGACGGGTGGATGCCGTACCGGCTGTAGCCGGCGTCGGTGCCGCAGGTCTGGATCCACAGCCCGTACCGCCCGGCGGCCCGCCCGAACCCTTCGGCCAGCCGCTCCATATCCGCTTCCGCCACCGGGCGCAGCTCCGGCATATTGACCTCCAGCTTTTTATACAGCTCGACAAAGCTGAAGATGCACCTGCCGGCGTAGGGCGCGATCTGCTCCGCCATCCGCCGGAAGGTCTCCAAATGCCGCTCGACCGTATATGCCCCGGTCAGCAGCACCGGGTCGTACCGCCAGGAGATCCGCTCCTTTCCGACCAGTTTGGAAAGTTCGATTAGCGTCCGGATGCTCTCGCCGATATCCGGCACCCCCGGCTCGATATCCTGCCCGTAGGCGGTGATGGTATAGTGGAAATAGGTGTTGAACCGCCCGGTGATCTCATGCAGCCGCGGCAGGATCGGCCGGTAGTTTTTCGAGCAGAAGACGACGCAGTCCACCACCTCCGGCGAGAGGATATACCGGCTGACCTTGTGGGGGAAGAGGGGGTTGCGCGCCAGCACATACCCCTCCGCAAACCGGTTCAGCAGCCAGGGGGTGTAATACTGCACGGTGTCGGTCCGCGCCCCGGTGTTGATGATCATGGGAAAACCTCCATTCGCTCAAATATTCGTCTTATATATTGTACAGCCGGTATCCCCCGCTGTCAAGGAAAAGCCAAAGAAAGACGCGGCCCCGGAAGGGACCGCGTGAGATTGTCGAAAAACCAATGGTCAGGGCGCAAAATTCGGCGCTGGCGTGGAAATTACGAAGAAACGGGCGGCGATCAGAGGTTTAGGGTCCAGCCCTTTTTAAAGGGCTGGCAGGAGTGGAGAGGGCAGAGCCCTTTCCCAGGCGCTCCGTTTCCGTACTTCCGAAGTTGACCACAGTTTTGCTGCTTGAAACAAAGTGTGCGCAGCACCCAAAAAATGCGCAAAAATAAATTTATCGACAAGCTGAAACCCTATTTTCAGGGCCTTTTGAGGCTGCTACCGGATTACGCGCGCCAGCTTTTCCATCACTCCGTCCGACGCAAAGGGGACGTTTTCCACCTGGAACACCTTGCCGTTTAAATAGGAGAGGGCGCATTCCGCCTGGAAGTCGAAGACGAGCCTGTAGGCGCACAGGGCCTGGCTGGAAAAGCCGAGCGGGCGTTCCAGCCGGTTGTCGGAGTACTTGCCGTCCCCCACCAGCGGGCAGCCGATGGACGCCATATGGGCGCGGATCTGGTGGGTGCGGCCGGTCAGCAGCTCCACCTCACAGAGGGCGATCTTCCCCTTTGATTTCAGCACCCGGTATTTTGTGACCATCGTTTTTCCCCCGGGGACCGGCTTGTGGTAGACGAACACCCGGTTTTCCCGCTCGTCCTTGCGCATGAAATCCTTCAGGACCGCTTCCGCCGGGCGGGGGACGCCCTTGGTCAGGCAGAGGTAGTATTTGTGCAGCTGCCGCGCCTTGATGCAGGCGTTTAAAAGCCGCAGCGCTTCGGCGTTTTTCGCGACAATGACGATCCCTTCGGTGTTGCGGTCGATCCGGTTGCAGAGGGCGGGGGCGAAGGAGGCTTCCGCCGCCGGGTCGTACGCGCCCCTGTCGTAGAGGTAGTGCTGCACCCGGGCGATCAGCGTGTCCGGTTCCCCCCGTTCGTCTTCGTGGACGACCAGTCCGGCGGGCTTATCGGCAAGCAGGATGTTTTCATCTTCGTAGACGATGCGGACTTCCGCCGGGGCCTGTAAAAAGGGTACGGTCTCCGCCCGCGCGAAAAACTCATCCCTGATGTAAAGGGTCACTTTGTCGCCGGGGACGAGCTTTGCCCCGATTTCCGCCCGCTTTCCGTTGAGTTTGATGTTTTTTGTGCGGATGAATTTATACATCAGCCCTTTGGGCAGGGCCGGGGCGGCCTTTTGCAGGAACTTGTCCAGCCGCTGCCCGGCGTCGTTTTCCCTGATTGTCCATTCTTTCACAGCTTAAAATCCTCCGGGCTGTATTTCGGGAGCTTCTGCACCCGCGGTTTCCGGCGCAGCGGGGCGTAGACAAACCGGCGGCAGCTGCCGTCCAGCCGCACCACGCCGTTTTTGCGGCAGAAGACGGCGCCGTCTTCCTCGTCCGGGCTGCCGTACTCGCAGTAGGCGCAGGACGGCTCGATCTTTTTGCCAAACAGCGCCATCGGCCTCCCCTCCTTTTCCTTATATTGAACCGGGTCTATTATAGCATATTGGGGCGGGGGTGGCAAGGGGAAAGCCGTCAAACCATAGGGTGTATCTGAGAATTCAATATTAGAGCGTTTTCAGATACACCCTGGGGTATGGTCAGCCGGCGTCCCGGCCGTCCTCCCGGATGAAGATCGCGTCCTCTCCGATCACCGCGACCATCTCCCACAGGATGACCCGGTCGGGTTCCCGCCCCAGCAGCCCGAAAAGACGCCGCTTTCCCCGGATGACCAGCCCCCGGACCGCCGCCCGGCCGGGGCAGGCGGGCGTCCCGTCCATCTCCAGCAGCAGCCCGTCGGCAAACCCCAGGCATTTCCCATCCGCCAGCCCGAAAATTTCCCGGCGGAACAGCTCCCCGCTTTTGATCTCCATCCGCTCATCCCCCTTCACAGGATGGTATGCCATGGGGCGGCCGGTTAGACCGCAAATCCTGCGCAAGACCTTGCAAGCGGGTGGCGCGTGTGGTATAATACAGTTAATCTATGCCGCCCGGCGGGCAAACCCGGGCGCTTCACGAAAGGATGGACTTTGGAATGCTTACGGATATCGAAATCGCCCAGCAGGCCCATATGCTCCCGATCACCGAGGTGGCCGCCTCCCTCGGCATCGACCCCGACGACCTGGAACTGTACGGCAGGTACAAGGCAAAGCTCTCGGATACGCTGGCGAAAAAAGCCGCTTCTAACCCCGACGGCAAGCTGATCCTCGTCACCGCCATCAACCCCACCCCCGCTGGGGAAGGCAAGACGACCACTTCGGTCGGCCTCGGCCAGGCGATGGCAAAGCTCGGCAAAAAGGCGGTGCTGGCGCTGCGGGAACCGTCCCTGGGGCCGGTCTTCGGCATTAAGGGCGGGGCCGCCGGCGGCGGGTACTCCCAGGTCGTCCCGATGGAGGACATCAACCTCCACTTTACCGGCGATATGCACGCGATCACCGCCGCCAACAACCTTCTCTGCGCGATGGTCGACAACTCCCTCCAGCAGGGGAACCCCCTCGGCATCGACCCGAGGCGGATCCTGTTCAAGCGCTGCCTCGATATGAACGACCGGGCGCTGCGGCACACCGTCATCGGGCTGGGCGGCAAGGCCAACGGCGTCCCCCGGGAGGACGGGTTTATCATCACCGTTGCGTCCGAGATCATGGCGATCCTCTGCCTGGCGGAGGACCTGCAGGACCTCAAAAAGCGGATGGGCGATATCCTTGTCGCCTGGACGTACGACAATAAGCCGGTCTATGCCCGCGACCTCAAGGCCGACGGGGCGATGGCTGCGCTGATGAAGGACGCGATCAAGCCCAACCTCGTCCAGACGCTGGAAAACACCCCCGTCCTCATCCACGGCGGGCCGTTTGCCAACATCGCCCACGGCTGCAACTCGGTCCGGGCGACCAAGCTGGCGCTCAAACTGGGCGACTACTGCATCACCGAGGCGGGCTTCGGCTCCGACCTGGGGGCGGAGAAGTTCTTCGACATCAAGTGCCGGTACGCCGGGCTCACCCCCGCCTGCGCGGTCGTCGTCGCGACGGTGCGGGCGCTGAAATATAACGGCGGCGTCGCCAAGGCCGACCTCGGGGCGGAGAACGTCGGGGCGCTGGAGAAGGGGATCGTCAACCTCAGGGCCCACGTCGAGAATATGCGCAAGTTCGGCATCCCGGCCGTCGTCGCGATCAACCGCTTCGGCACCGATACCGACGCCGAGATTGCCGTCATCGACCGCTGCTGCCAGGAGCTGGGGGTGCCTTACGCCCTGTCGGAGGTGTTCGCCAAAGGCGGCGAGGGCGGCATCGAGCTGGCAAAGGCCGTCCTGTCGGTCATCGAAGGGGAGGGCGCGCCGGAGGACCACTTCCATCCCCTCTATCCGCTGGAGCTGACCGTCGAGGAGAAGATCGAAAAAATCGCCCGCGACATCTACGGCGCGGACGGGGTGGAATACACGGCCGCCGCCAGGAAGGCGATAAAAGAGATCGAAGGGCTGGGGGCGTCCGGCCTGCCGGTCTGCATGGCCAAGACCCAGTATTCGCTCTCCGACGACCCCAAGAAGCTGGGGCGGCCCAACCATTTCACGATCACCGTTTCGGAAGTGCGGCTGTCGGCCGGGGCCGGGTTTATCGTCGTCCAGACCGGGTCGATCATGACGATGCCGGGCCTTCCGAAAGTCCCGAGCGCCGAAAAGATCGACGTTGACGCGGACGGGAACATTTCCGGGCTGTTCTGACGGCTGAAGCGGCCGCCCGCGCCTGAGCGCGCGGGAACCGGCCGGCGCGGCATTTCCGTTTGCACCGTCTCCCCATTCCCGCGACAAAAATTGGAGCCATCCGACAGTTTTTCCCCTGCCGGATGGCTTTTTTCGTCGGGATAAACAGAATTCCCGCAAAACGCTTGTAACCGGACGGAAAATATACTATAATAAAACAAATATAGTAGTTTGTAACTGGAGGGACATATGGCGGATGGGGTCGGGAGCCTGCGGGGATATTTCCGCAGGCTGGATAAAACGCTGGCGCTCCTGGCGGCGGCTGCGGTCTTTTTCGGCTGCCTGATCCAGTTTTCCGTTTACCGGGCGGGGTTTATCACCCGCCGGGCACTGCTCACCCAGTGGCTGACCGCCGGGGCCGGATACCTTGTGATGCTTCTGATGGCGGAACTGGATTACCGGCGGCTGGCGGCGGGTTGGAAATTTCACCTGCCGGCGACGCTGGGGCTGACGCTCCTCACCTTTACAAACCTGCCCATTGTTTACCGGCCGGAGGGGTCGGACGACAGCGCCTGGCTGCGGCTGGGGCCGCTGTCGGTGCAGCCGGGGGAGTTTTTCAAGTTCTCCTTTATCCTGACGCTGGCCTGGCACTTTGACCGGGTGTCCGAGCGGCTGGACAGCCCCCGGGAGGTGCTGCTGCTCTGCCTGCACGGGGCGGCCGGGTGCCTGCTGATTTTTGTGCAGGGGGATATGGGCAGCGCCCTCATCTTCTTTTTCATCTTTGCGGCGATGGCGTTCGCCTCCGGGCTTTCGTGGAAATACATCGCGGCGGGGGCGGGGGCGGTTGCCGCCGCGGCGCCGGCGGTCTGGTTTTCCGGCCTGCTGCCCGACTATATCAAAAACCGGTTTCTGGTTCTGGGGGATCTGGAGGGCGCCGCCCTGGGGGACGCCTACCAGCAGCTGATGGGCCGGCGGATTTTGGGTTCCGGGCAGGCGTTCGGCAGGGGGCTTTTTTCCGATTCCTTCCAGTACGTCTACGCGATCGAAAACGACCTTGTCCTTGCCCATATCGGGCAGGCCCTGGGCTTTGCCGGGACGGCCGCCGCCCTCTTGCTATTGACCGCGATTTGTGGTAAAATACTGCTGGTATCCCGGTCTTCCCGGGATTATCTCGGGGTGCCGACGGCCGCCGGGGTCTTCGCGCTGGTCTTTTTCCAGACGGCGTTAAACGCCGGTATGGTGATGGGCCTGCTGCCGGTCATCGGCATCACCCTCCCGCTTTTCAGCCAGGGGGGCAGCTCGCTTGCCGTGACCCTTTTGTCGCTGGGGCTGTGCATGAGCGTCAGCGCCGGGGCGGGGCCGGGCCGGAGAGGGAAGAAGAAAGGTCTTGACTGATTCCGTCAGTTTTTATATCATAGTTAAGAAGGGAAATCTGCATGAGAGTGATCACTGGCTCTGCCCGCGGGCGGAAGCTCGAAACGCTGGACGGGCTTGACGTCCGGCCGACCACCGAGATCGTCAAGGAGGCGGTCTTCAGCATCATCCATTTCCGGCTGCCGGGGGCGAAGGTCGCCGACATTTTCGCCGGTTCCGGGCAGATGGGGATCGAGGCGCTTTCCAGAGGGGCGTCCCGCGCGGTTTTTGTCGACCAGTCGCGGGCCTCTTTGCAGGTCGTCCGCAAAAACCTTCAGACGACCGGCCTTGGCGGGAACGCCGAGGTGGTGATGGACGGGGCCGAGAGCTTCCTCACCCGGACGAAGGAACAATTCGACTTTATCTTTTTAGACCCGCCCTATAACAGGGGGTACGGTGAAAAGCTGCTGCCGCTTCTGGGACGGGCGCTTGCGGAAGAGGGGATCATCCTCTTTGAACACGCAAAGGAGGAGCCGCTGCCGGACGAGGCGGGCGGCCTTGCCAAACTGAAAGACTACCGGTATGGGAAAACGTTTGTCACAAGCTATACCCACAGCCGCGCCTGACGGCTCTGGAAGGGGGCTTTTCATTGAAAACAGCAGTCTGCCCGGGCAGTTTTGACCCCATTACGATGGGGCATCTGGATATTATCAGCCGGGCTTCCAAACTGTTTGGCAGCGTCGTCGTGCTGGTGTCGGTCAACGCCGCCAAAAACGCGGCCTTTACGCTGGAAGAGCGGGTGGCGCTGGCCCGCAAAGCGACCGAACACCTCCCAAACGTCCGGGTCGACAGCTTTGACGGCCTGCTGGTCGATTACCTGCGGGGGCTGGGCGACTGCGCGATCGTCAAGGGCCTGCGGGCCATGTCCGACTTTGAGTATGAGTTTCAGATGGCGCTGGCCAACAAAAAGCTGTACGACGGGGCGGAGACGATCTTCCTGGCGGCCGGGGCGGACCATATGTATTTAAGCTCCAGCCTGGTCAAGCAGATCGCCCACTTCGGCGGGGACATCAGCGGGTTTGTGCCCGATACGATATTGGAAGAGATCCAGCGCCGGCTGTCGCCCGGGCGCTGAGCGGGTGCGGAAAGGAAGGTTCAGGGATGGAAAAGATGAACAACTCAGTCGACAGCATCCTGGGTATGATGGAGGGGATCGTCGATTCGGCGAAAATCGTCCCGATGACCCACGGCAGGGTACTGGTCGATCAGGAACAGTTTCTCGATATGCTGGCGGATCTCAGAAGCCAGCTTCCCCGCGAGCTGGAGGATGCGAGGCGGATCGTCGCCGACCGCGCCAACATCCTCGAGAGCGCGAAGAAAGAGGCGGAGAATACCATCCGGGTCGCCGAAGACCGGGCCCGCAAGATGGTCGACCACGACGAGATCGTCAAACAGGCCCAGATGAAGGCCAACGAGATCATGTCGACTGCCCAGCTCCAGTCGCGGGAGCTGAAAAAGGCCGCGATGGAGTACGCCGACAGCGTGCTGGCGCAGGTCGACGAACAGCTGAACAAGTCGCTTGTGGAGGTGCGCCAGCGGCGGCAGAGCTTCCGCAGCCGGTAAGCGGCGGGCGGCAGAGGGCGCCTTCGCTGGCGCGGACGCCGCACCGCATATCAAACAGGCAACAAAGCCCATTGCAGAAGGGGGAGTCACCGGATGGAGAAAAAGTTTGACATTGTATCGGTCGGCGAGGTGCTGATCGACATGACCGCGACCGGCCGGACCGATTCCGGCGCCGCGATCTATGCCGCCAATCCCGGCGGCGCGCCGGCCAACGTCGCGGTCGCGGCGGCAAGGCTGGGGGCGAAGACCGCGTTTATCGGCCGCACCGGCCCTGACCCCCTGGGCCAGGGGCTGAAGGCGGTCATCGCCGGCAGCGGGGTCGACGTATCGGGTATGTCGGCCGACCCGTCCGTCCCAACGACCATCGCCCTGGTCTCGCTGGATGAAAAGGGGGAGCGGGATTTCACCTTCCTGCGCAACCCCGGGGCGGATATGATGCTTTCGGAAAAAGACGTCCCGCTGGAACTGGTGCGGGAGGGGAAGTTTGTCCATTTCGGGTCGGTCAGCCTTTCGGCCGAGCCGGAGCGCTCCGCCACCCTTGCCGCCGTACAGGCCGCGCGGGAGGCGGGATGCCTGGTCTCCTACGACCCCAACTACCGCCAGCCTCTCTGGCCGGACGAGCAGGCGGCTGTCGCCGAGATGAAGGCGGCGGTAAAGCGCTGTGACGTGTTAAAGGTGTCGGACAGCGAGATGATGCTGCTCTCCGGCGCCGGAAACCTTTCCCAGGGTTCGGCGGCGCTGACCGAGATGGGGCCGTACCTGGTTCTGGTGACGCTGGGGGAGGACGGGGTCTTCTACCGGATGGGGGCGAAGACCGGCCATATCTCCGGCCGCCATGTGACGGTCGCCGACACCAACGGGGCGGGGGACACCTTCCTCGGGGCGGTGCTCTGCGAACTGGCGAAGCTCCCGGACCCGAAGGCGGCAACCCCCCGGCAGCTGGAGGATATCCTGCGGTTTGCCAACGTCGCGGCGTCGGTCACCGCATCCCGGCCGGGGGCGATCCCGGCGATGCCCACGCGGGAAGAGGTCGAGCAGGTTTTTGCCAACGCGCGGAATTTAATGGGATGATCTCCCTGTAAGATGAGAAAAAGGAGCAGGCTGGCGTGATACCGGCCTGCTCCTTTTCGGTTCAGCCCGCCGTCTGCCCTTTCAAGCGGCGGCGGGCGTATTTCTGCCGGGTGGCGAGGCCGCCCCGGATGTGGCGCTCCTGCTTGTTTATATCCAAAAGCTCCCGCACCTCCCGGTAGAGGGAGGGGCTGACCTGCCGCAGCCGGACGGTGACGTCCTTATGTACGGTCGATTTGGAGACCCCGAACTGCCGGGAGGCGTCCCGCACCGTCGTCTTTTTCTCGAGCATATACCGCGCCAGCTCGACGCACCGTTCCGGCCCCGGGCCGTGAAAATCGCCAAAGCGTAAATCCTGCAATCTGATCCCCTCCGCTTTCTACCGGTTGTTAAGAGAGAGTATGCGGGGGACGGGGGTTTTATGTGGGCGGGGAAACCGGGATCCAATGCCGTGCAGACAGGAAACGTCTTCCGCACCCTTTGGCAATTCATGTTGACAAAATCGGGCCCGTCTGGTATACTGAATATAAATAAGGCGGAAAAGGGGTAGAAAATATGAATATTAGCGAACTGTCCAGACGGTCGGGCGTGCCAGTTTACAACCTGCGGTTTTACCGGAAGGCCGGGATACTGCCGCGGGAAAGGGACTGCGGCGGCGGAACCGTCCTGCTGCTGCGGCGGGTGCGGCTGCTGCGGTCGATGGGCGTCCCGCTGGAAGAAGTGCAGAAGCTGGTCTCCGGGCAGGAGACGCTTATTTCCGTCCTTTTCC
>CALXKG010000170.1 GCA_944388825.1 uncultured Clostridia bacterium
GGGATTGACCATGTAAAACCCTGTCGAGGTCAGCGTACCGGTTATGATGAGAAGGATATACGGACGGGTCCAAAGTCTTGTCTGGGCTGTTTGCATGGGCAGCACTCCTTGTTGCGGCAAATGGCGGGTTTTTGGCGGGAAAAGGCCCATGGGAAAGCGTCTGCCTTCCCATGGGCCGCTTTCGTTAAAGCCGTCGTAGGCGACCTGTTCGATCGACGAGCCGGCCGCGAACCCGCCGCCGTGCAGCCAGACCATGACCGGCTTTTTCTCCCCGTCCCCCAGGCCCGGGCTCCAGATGTTCAAATAAAGGCAATCCTCGCTCTTGGGCCAGTAGCGGTGGGGGATCAGCAGGTCGCCGCTCCAGGGCTCCGGGTCCAGCATCGGGCTGACCGGGCCGTAGCTGTCGGCGTTTACGATCCCGTCCCAGGGTTTGACCTTATGGGGCATCATAAACCGCTCCGCTTCGGCGTAGCGGATGCCGTAAAAGTGGCAGACGCCGTCCAGGATAAAGCCGCGCACCTTCCCGGATTCGGTCTGGACGACCGGCGTGTCCTCGGTGCAGATAAACTGTCTTGCCATTGTGTTTCCTCCTCTTCCCTTTATGCCTCGGACGCTTTCCAGGCGTCAAACTGCGCCTGTTTGTCCGCAAGGATCGTCTCCAGCCCGGCGGCGCAGAGCTTGTCGTTGAATGCGGCCAGCGCCGCGTCGACGTCCTCCACCGCGCCCAGGCCGATCTGTTTGGCGTATTCCTCATAGACGGCGGTGCAGGCGGCGATCTCGTTCAGGCAGCCTTCCGCGTCATAGGCAAACCCCAGCGCGTGGGAGGGCAGGAGGCTGTCGTTGTATGCCCGGTACTGGTCCCAGATATCCGGCGGGTTGCCGGCCCACGGATGGGCGGCGAACTGGTTGGGCTGCGCCCAGCCGAAGTCGTTGTGGGTCGCGGCGGTCGAGGCGTCGACCCCCTCCGGGAAGTCCGCCAGCCCGTCTTCCGTCTCGACCCAGTCGACCCCTTCGACCCCCCAGTTGATGAGGTCGTTGATCTCGCCGTTTGTGTAGACGAAGTTTAAAAGCTGCGCCGCCCTGACCGGGTCGCCGGCGGCGGTGGAGCAGCCGTAGAACAGGCCGCCCGCCGACAGGGAGGGCTTCATCCCGGTCGTCGCGAAGGGGATCAGCACCACTTCATACCCGGTCTGCGACTGTTTTTCGGCAAGGGTGTTGGGCTTGTAGGCGGTGATGAAGGAGAAGACCTGCCCGGCTTTCATCAGGACCTCGCCGGTATCGGTCATCGTCGTCACGTCGGCGGACATATACCCTTTGTCGTACCAGTTTTTCTCGACCAGCGCGAAGGCGCGGTACTGTTCCGTCTCAAACCAGTTGACAAAGGTGTCCGACTGCCCGAAGTTTTCCAGCACGCCGAAGGAATTGCCGGGGGCGTCTACCCACGCCGCCGGGACGCTGGAGAGGTAGCCGTTGCTGCCAAGGGGCGTCATATCCGGGTAGGCGGCTCTTACCGCGTCGAACAGCTCGTCCAGCTTGTAATAGCTGCCGGGGTCGTTTTCGTCCAGGACGAAATCATCCGGGGTATACCCCAGGGCGTCCATCAAATCCTTGCGGCAGACAAGGCCGTAGGGGGAGTTTAATTCCTTGTTGACCGGGAGCCCGCAGAGATAACCGCCAATCTCGCCGACCTTTGCGTAATCGCCGACCTGCTCGAACGCGCCGGTCAGGTATTCGCTGTAGTCGTTCAGGTTCGCGATCCATCCCATCGACATCCCTTCCGAGAAGTTGTTGCCGCCGATCGGGGTCACGTCGATCGGTTCGTTGGCCGCCATCATTGTCGAAAAGGTCGAGGCGAAGGTGCCGATCGAGGCCGGCATCAGCTCGACATGGAAGCCCAGCTCCCGGCAGACCAGCTCGTCGGCCAGCGCCTGGATGTCGTCCTGGTTGGAGCCTTCCGCCCCGACCAGGTAGGCAAACGTGACGGTATAATCCGAAACTTCCGCCGTTTCGGACGGTCCCGGTTCTCCGGAGGGTTCCGCCGCGGAAGACGCTTCAGACCCGCTTCCGGCGGAAGGGGCGGAGGAAGGCGCCGGCGCGCCGTCCCCGCAGGATGCGAGCGTCCCGGCCGAAAGGGAAAACGCAAGCAGGGCCAGAATGATCTTTTTAAACATGGTATACCTCCTTATCCGGCGGCGTCCGCCGTCCTGTTTGCCATATAGTATACAGGATTTTGCCGGGCGGTTCTATACATTTTGTGCTTTTAAACTTACTTTTTTGTGCTTTTTTTGCAGCCGCCCCGCGAATGGGCGGGGGTTGAATTTCAGGACGGTATATGGTATAATGAACAAAAAACAGAATCAAAATACGGCATATATGGATAGTACATCTATTTCATGCTGAAACCTGTCTGATCTTCAAGGAGTTTGCCGATGACCATATTGCTGTTCAGCGAAGGGCTGGATCAAGAGTTCTATCAGGAAGCAGAACGGCCCCGCGCCGGGCAGCCGGACGCCGTGCTCCTGTACGCCGGTTCGGCCCGGGAGGCGGAGCGGCTGCTCGCCGCACAGCCCGACCTGCTGGCGGGGACAGCGGAGGAGGACGCCGCCCATCAGACGTTTGCGGGGCTGGGGAAGCGGTGGCGGATGATCCTGGAGCATCAGTTTTTCATCAATCTGCTGATGACGCGGACGTCGAAAAACAGCCAGGCCGTCCTGGAACACGGGCGGATGCTGGGGCTGCAGGTCGACACGGACGCCTGCTGCCGGCCGGCGCTGCTGCGCATCGTGGGGGACAAGCCGTTTAGCCGGTGGGACGACCCGGCGGGGCTGCCGGGGATAAAAGGGCTGCTGGCGGACTGCCTGCGGGCGTCCGGCCCGGCATTGCCTGTGCATGCGACCTATTACGACGACAGCCGCGCGATCTTCCTGCTGCCCGACCTGCCGGCGGGGGAGGCGCGGGCGCTTATCCTGCGGTGGCTGGCGCGCTGCCGGGAGGCGCTTGGGGTCTGCGCGAACTGCTGCGTGGGGAAGCCCCGCAGGTTCCTGCTGCTCTGCGAAGAGATGCCGGCGCTGCTGCGCGCGTCCGACCTGCAGCCGGAGGCGGAGCCGGTCGCCTGGGCGGATGAACGGGATGAAGATGAAAATGAAGCGGTCATCCGCTCCATCAAGCAGTATATCGAAACCCATCTGGACCACGAGCTGTCCCGCAAAGAGCTGGCGAACCACGTCTTTCTCAGCGAGAGCTATGTCTCCCATATCTGGCACGACGCGACCGGCTGTTCGCTTAAGGATTATGTCACCGCCGTCAGGATGGAGCGGGCCAGGAAAATGCTGCGGGAGACGGCGCTGCCGGTCAGCCGGATCGCGGCGCTGCTGGGGTATACCCATTTTTCCAACTTTTCCAATATGTTCCGGAAGAAAAACCGGCTTTCCCCCGCAGAGTACCGGAAACAGTTCATGGAAGGGCGGCAGGGCGGATAAGGCGCCGGCGGGAAGACAGACAGCAGAAAACGCCCCCCGGCCATACAGCCGGAGGGCGCTTTTTTTCACATCTCCCGCAGGACGTCCCCCGCGAGGAACAGCGACCCGCAGATCAGCAGCAGCGCGCCGTCCCGCCCGGCCGCTTCCCGCGCCGTTTGCAGCCCCTCCCGCCAGTATCCGGCGTCAAAGGCGGGGCAGTAACGCCCGGCGGCGGCCGCAAGCGCCCCGCTTTCCATCGCCCGGGGGGAGTCGGGGGTGACGGCATAGAGCCGGGAACAGACGGGGCCTAAAACCGAAAGCGATTCGTCCACCGCCTTGTCCGCCATCATCCCGGCGAGGGCGTAGACCGGCTTCCCCGCCCGGTTCAGCGCCCGGACGCTTTCGGCGAGCGCCCGCATCCCGTGGGGGTTGTGGGCCCCGTCGACGACGGTCAGCGGGTCGTCCGCGATCTTTTCCATCCGCGCAGGGAAGCGGACTTCCGCAAGGCCCTGTTTGACCGCTGCTTCCGGCAGGCCCAGCAGCCGCCCGGCGGTGATCGCCGTCACTGCGTTTTTCACCTGGTGCAGCCCGGCCAGCGGGCAGAAAAAATCTTCCCCGCCGTAGGCAAACCGGCTGCCGGAAAAGTCCGCCGACCGGATCTCCAGCTCCGCTGTCCCGGGGATGTGAAGGGCGGCGCCCGTCCCGGCGCAGCGGCGGGCGATCTCTTCCATCGCTTCGGGCGGCTGCTCGGGGTAGAGGAGGGCGGGGTTCCCTTTGATGACCGCTGCCTTGTCCCGGGCGATCTCCCGGATGGTCGGGCCGAGCAGGGCGGTATGCTCCAGCCCGATCCCCATCAGCACCGACAGGACGGGGACCCCAAGGGCGATGGTCGCGTCGCCCGCCCCGCCGATGCCGGCTTCGATCACCGCGATATCGGCCTTCTGCTCCCGGAACCACAAAAGGGCGATCCCGAGGCCGAACATGAACTCGCCCGCCGGCGTCCCTTCCGCCGCCATCCGTTCCGCCGCCGGGCGGGCGGCTTCGGTCAGCCGGGCGAGGTCCTTGATGGGGATGTTTTCGCCGTTTACCTGCATCCGTTCGCGGTAGTCGACGATGTAGGGGGAGATGAACAGGCCGGCCTTTTTCCCCGCCGCCCGCAGCATCGAGGCGGTCATCGCGGAAAAGGAGCCTTTGCCGTTGGTGCCGGTCACATGGATAAAAGGGAGCCCCGCTTCCGGGTGGCCCAGCAGTTCCAACAGCCGGGGCATCCGGGCCGCCGCTTCGCCGTGGCGGAGGCGGGGGAGGGAATGGATGAAATTGAGCGCGTCCAGTTCGGTCATAAGTTCCTCCTTTGGTCGGGCAGGGGTTATCTGCATTTCAGTATAGCACAGCGGCGGGGTTCCCGCAAGCGCAAACACGGACTGTATAATTTAGCTAAAAAAGACAAGACTTTCAGTATAAAATTGTTGCTTAGTCGGACTTTACAACCGTCTGGAAATCTGCTATACTTACTTTAGAATCATTCTAAAGATTTGCCGCAGATGAAGGAGGCCCGCCTTATGGATATGACCGCCCTGTTTGACCTTTCCTACGGCGTTTACGCCGTCACCACCTGGGACGAGGGCCGCGCAGTCGGCTGTATCGCCAACTCGGCGATGCAGATCACATCCCAGCCCGCCACCGTCGCCGTCAGCATCAATAAGGACAACTACACCCACGGCTGCATCGAGAGGATGGGCAAGTTCGCCCTGTCGATCCTGCCGGAGGGGATCGACCGCAGGGTCATCGGCAGCTTCGGGTTCCAGTCGGCCAAAGACCCCGCGGTGGACAAGTTTGCCGGCATCCCCCAGCGGATCGTGGACTACCTGCCCGGCATCGCCGGGGCGACCGCCTGCATCACCGCGCGGGTTACAAAGACCCTCGACTGCGGCACCCATACCATCTTTGTCGGCGAGGTGACCGACGGCGTCCGCTTTTCCAAGGACCCGCCGATGACCTATGCATATTATCACAAAGTCGTCAAGGGCAAAAGCCCGAAAAACGCTCCGACCTACCAGCCGGAGCAGCCTGAGGAGGAAACAAAAATGGAAGTCAAGTATGTTTGCAGCGTCTGCGGTTATGTTTACGACGGGGACGTCCCCTTTGAGGAACTGCCGGACGATTATGTCTGCCCGCTCTGCGGCGTCGGCAAGGATATGTTCGAAAAACAGGAAGGCTGAGCCGGTTTACGGCAAAGCGAAAGGCCCGGTTTGATGCCGGGCCTTTTTTGTTTGAGCGGAGCGGGGGGAAACAGGGCATCTGCGGGAGGGCAGCCTGTACGCGGCTGCGCGGCTTTCGGGAAAAGGGCGGGAACAGGCTCAGTTCATCTTGCTTTTTGCCATATAATCTGTTATACTGATGGATAAGAGGAACAGTTCCATGCGGGAATCCGGCGGATTCTTTGTGTAGGCTGACCGATGCAAATCCGTGCCCCTGGCGGAGGCGGAAACGCTGTGCATGACGCCCGGGATATGAACAGGCCGATGCCGTTTCTGCTTGCCTGGATGAAAAAAGCTGCATGACCGGGAAAGGAGATCGCCATGTTTGATTTGAATGGAAATGGGAAAATGGATATGTGGGAATGGATGCTGCTGGATGACCTGACCGAAAATGACGCCCACGATGAAGAAGAGGATATGAAAGAGCAGCTTTTGCTGTCCGGGCTCGATTGTGATGATCTGACGGATATGGAGGAAGACGAGCGCCGGAAGTCCATCGAAGACGCGGGTCTGGATCCGGACGATTTTGATGCGCTTTTTTAAGCAGAACAACCGGGAAAAAGGCCCTGGGACCCAAGCGGATCCCGGGGCCTTTTTGTGCTGCGGAACGGGCTGCCTCCTTTTGCCTGCGATCCATTCCCGCGGCGCTCTGTCCAATAAGGTCCGCCCGCTTATTTACAAAATCCCCCTACCATAAAATCGCGGAATATGGTAAAATAAACTGGAACCCGGTATGCCCGGCGGAATGAAAGAGTAAAAGCATGGAGTGATCCAGATGAAAAGAATAAAACGTTTGATGGTGTTTTGCCTGGCGGCAGGTTTCCTGGCTTTTGCCGGCTGCGCCCAGGCGGGCGAGACGGCGGCGGAGATCGAGGAGATCCGCGGGCCGGAGCCGTCCGCGTCCGAGCCTTTGGAAGAAACGCTCACCGGCGACGAGGCGGTGAAGCGGGCCGAGACCTTTCTCGAGGGGATCGCGCCCGGGGTGTTCGGCGTTTCGCTGCGGGCGCCCGAACCGGTCGAGGCGGACGGGCATACCCTTTACCTGCTCAATCTGCAGGCGGGGGGGAGCCTGGACAGCGTATCCTATGAGCCGACGCTGGCGGTCGACGCCGGCAGCGGAATCCTCTACTCCTATTACCAGGACGGGACGGTTATCCCCGCCGCCGAGGACGAGCTTTGGCTGACTTTCGACGCCGCCGCCGTGGAAGAGATGACCCCGGAGGAACAGGCGAGCCTGGCTGAGGCCGAAAGCTATGCCTCCGAGATGGTGGACGATGGGGAGGCGGCCTTTGTGCTGCCGCTGAAGACCGGGCAGTATGTCTATGGGGACGAGACGGCCCTTTATGTCGGCTATGCGGGGGAGACGGTGCAGACCTTCGCCCATGAGGGGACGCCGGTCACGCCGGATGAGACGACGCTGCTGGCCCGGGACGTCAATTTTGACGGCAACGAGGACCTGCTGCTCAACACCTCCGCCGGCGCGCCGAACGCCTATTACCTGCTCTGGCTGTTCGACCCGGCAGAGGGGACCTTCTACCCTTATGAGGGGTTTGAGGCGCTGGCCAGCCCGACTGTCAACGCCTCCGCCAAAGAGATCACCACCTACGAGCGGGGGAGCGCCGCCGACTTCACCCAGGCTGTCTGGCGGTGGGACGATTACGGGGCGCTGCAGCAGGTGAGCCGGTATGCGGTCGTGTCGGACGAGTCCGGCAACGTTACCGTCAGCGAGACGGCGGCGGACGGGACTGAATCCTCCTTCACCGTCACCGCCGACCAGTATGCGGCGGCAAGCGAGCTGATGGCCGGGGCGGCGGTCGACTTCTGCATCAGCCGCTACGGCGGGAGCGACAGCCGCACGTTCACCTTCGAGGGGATGCAGACGGTCAACGACGTCAGCTGTTACAGCATCCTGGTGTCGGAGGGCGGCGAGCCGGCGGTGCGGCTGTATATCGACGCGTCGGCGACCTATATGGTCATGCTGGACGAGGACTGCGACGGGACGCCGGAAGAGACGGCCAATATGCAGGAATGAAGGATAAATATGGAATCATGAACATTTAAAGACGGACAGTTTGTCTGCCGTATGGTCACGATTTATGTACATTTCCCGAAAAACGCGGAAAAAGACGAAAGGTCCCGCCGTGGACGCGGCGTATCATAGAGAGGGGCGCGGAAATGACCGACGAATCAATTGTCACCTTATACTGGGCGCGGGACCCGTCCGCCATCGCCCGCAGCGATGAAAAGTACGGCCCCTACTGCCGGAGCATCTCTTTCGGGATCCTGCGCGACCGGCTGGACGCCGAGGAGTGCGTCAACGATACCTGGCTCTCGGCCTGGAACGCGATGCCGCCCGAGCGGCCGCAGAAGCTGCGGTTTTTCCTGGGGAAGATCGCCCGCAACCTTTCGATCAACCGGCTGGACGCCCGCCGGGCCAAGAAACGGGGCGGCGGGGAATTGACGCTGGCGCTTTCGGAGCTGGAAGGGTGCCTGTCGGGCGGGCCGCCGGTCGAAGAACTGGCGGAGGCCCGGGAGCTGGCGGAATTCCTTGCGCGGTTCGTCCACGGCCTGCCGGAGGCAAAGCGGAAGGTGTTTATCCGGCGGTACTGGTACTTATCCCCTGTCGCCGAAATCGCGCGGGATTACGGGATGAGCGAGGCGAAGGTAACGTCGATGCTCCACCGGATGCGGGAGAAGCTGAAATCGGCGCTGGAAAAGGAGGGGTACCGCCTGTGAACGATCTGGAAAAGCGGGAAGAACGGGCGAAAGCCCTGCTGCTGGCGCTGGGGAACCTGCGCGAAGAAGACGTCCGGCTGGCGGAAGGGCGGCAAGCACCGCGGGCGCGCAGATGGGGACAGGCGGCCGCGGCGGCGGCGATCCTGCTGGTCATCGGGTCGGCGGCCGCGGCGGCGCTTTTTACGCTGCCGATGGACGGCGGCTCCACGTCCGGCGCGGAGGGCAGCGGGATGACGTCCGGCGCCGTTTCCGGTGGATCCGCCGCCGGCGGGGAGAGCATGGACGGCGGGGCCGTGCCCGGGAGCTATACCGTCCTGCTGCTGGATGAAGCGGCGCTGGAGGCGGGGGAGACGGACCCGGACGCCCTCACGGGGACGTCCGCTGTCCTTACGGCGGACGGGGATACCGGGACGTTGGACGGCAGGCTGGTGACGCTGCCGGAAGGGATGCCGCTGTCCGACGGGCTCATCTACGCGCCGGGGCGGCAGGTGTTTATCGCCGGGAGCGGCGGCTGGTACCGCCTCTACCCGGTCTGTCCGGAAGACTGGCTGGATATCCAGCCGGGGGCGGAAGTCAGCTGGACGGAGGCCCTGGCGCTGCTAAGGGGGGATTAAGATGGCCTATACGCTGGAGACGGTTTACAACCGCGCGGCCTGTACCGCGATGGCCCGGGCGCTGCGGAAGACTGTCCGCCGGAAAAAGAGCCGGCGGGTGCGGATTTTCGGCGGGGTGGCGCTGGGCGTCGGGCTGCTGCTGGCGCTCCCCTGGTATCAGGGGTATGAATTCGACCTCTCGACCGCCCTGACGGTCCTGGCGATGGCGGTGATCGTAATTGTAATGCAGTTTGAGGATCAGCTGAACGGGTACCTCGCCGGGAAGCGGGTGATCGAGGGCGCCGAGAAAAACTGCTGCGTCTTTTCGGAGGACGGCTTCACCACCGAAAACGCCGTCGGGAAAACCCAGTGGCAATACAGCTCGGTTTCGCGGGTGGTCCGGACGGGCGATTACCTGGTCCTGCTCTTCGACCGGCATCATGCGCAGGCGTACGATCTGCGCCGGGTGGCAGACCCGGAGGGGTTTACGCAGTTTGTCGCAGTGAAAACCGGGCAACCGGCTGAACGGGTGTAGAACGGGAAGAAACGCGGGAGGTGTCCCTTATGGCAGAGAAGAAATGGCGGCGGCAGGCGGAAGCGGTATACCGCGCCCTGGATAAAGGGCTGATCAGGCAGCGTACGGATTCATACCACTGGTCCATTCCCGCCAGCCCGAAGGCACGGGCTGCCCTGGCCCTGATCCTGGGCGGTATGCTGGCTGCGATGGCTGTGGGAGCCGTGCTGATGGGTTGGTTCCCGGCGGGTTGGCTGGTGGTTTCGCAGGCGGCCTATTACATCCTGCTGTGCGGCGGGTTTGCCGTGTTTATCGCCGGTTTTGTCCTGCTTTGTTACGCGGTGTCGGAGAAAAAGCGGCTTCTGGCGCTGGCGGGCGTCCTTTTGCTCATAGTGGGGTTTTTAACTGCCGGCCTGACCAGTGAGGGGAAGATACTGGGGGACGAAATGGCAAACGGCTTTTCCTTCGCGGGTGAGCGGCTGACCGGGGAACAGATGGACGCGCTGTCGGACGAGACGGTCGAGTGGCTTAACTGGTACAGCCGCCTCTCCCCGGAGGAGCAGCTGGCGGTCAGCTATGTCCCGGCCGACCTGCTGGAACTGCTGGGGTATTATGATGGGGACTGCGGGACGGCCGACGCGGCGGCGGAAGAGGCCCCATAACAGGATTGTACAATGCCTGCCGTGACACCGGCGGGCTTTTTGTTTGCAAAAAAGCCTTGACAAAAGAGGAAAAGTCCGCTATACTAAGGATGTAGTTAGCAAAAGCTAACTACTGCGGCGGCAGTCCGCGGTCTATTTTGCCGGGCTGCCATTTTTCTCAAAGCGGTAGTTAGCAATATCTCACTAACAAAAGGAGGGAACCCTATGTCGGAAGAACAGGTGGTCCGCCACTGCGCCCCCACCCTGGCGGGGCTCAAGACCGGCAATATGTTCGGGGTCTGGTACCCGGACGCCCGCGCCCTGCGGGAGGACCTGCGGGCGTGGAATCTCCGCCTGGCGGGAAAGGGCGTCTGCTTTTTGCCCCTGCGGTATGAAAACAGCCGGGCGCTGATCTACGTCTACCGGCCCAGCCGCCTGCGGCGGGATCTGGGCGACCGGTCCGCCATGGATCTGCTGGGCCGCTGCGGGTATGACCCCGGCTCCCCTGCCCGGTGCCTCTGCCAGCTGCGCTGCCGCATGGCCCGGGGAGAGGACTTTCCCCATGAGGTCGGGCTGTTCCTGGGGTATCCCCCCGAGGACGTCCGGGGTTTTATGGAGTGCCGGGCCAAGGGTTTCCAGTGCGTGGGCTGCTGGAAAGTCTACGGGGATCCGGAAAAAGCCCGTAAGATCTTTGCCTCCTACAAGAAGTGCACGGCCGTGTATACGGCCCGGCACGCCAATGGCACGCCGGTGGAACGGCTCACCGTAGCCGGATAACAACAGAATAGAAAGGTTGGGTTTATAATGCGTAAGATTGCTGTGGTCTATTGGAGCGGGACGGGGAACACCGAAACTATGGCTGGCGCCGTGGCGGAGGGGGTCGCAGAGGCCGGCGGGGAAGCTACCCTGCTGACTGCCGCCGCGTTCGGCCCCGATCTGGTGGACAATTTTGACGCCATCGCCTTTGGCTGCCCCTCCATGGGCAGTGAGGAGCTGGAGGAAAGCGAGTTTGCCCCCATGTTCCAGGGCTGCGAGCCCAGGCTGAAGGGGAAGAAGATCGCCCTGTTCGGCTCGTACGGCTGGGGCGACGGGGAGTGGATGCGCAGCTGGGAGGAGACCTGCCGGGGAGACGGGGCAGAGCTTGCCTGCCCGCCGGTAATCTGCAACGAAGCGCCGGACGAGGACGCCCTGGCCGCCTGCCAGGCTTTGGGAAAAGCGTTGGTCTGATTTTTGCTGCTTGCCGGAAGGGGAGAAGCTGAAGTG
>CALXKG010000171.1 GCA_944388825.1 uncultured Clostridia bacterium
TCCAGGCCGAAATTCTGGTTGATCGTCTGCACCGCCAGCTCCGGGCCGCCGTAGGCGTAGGCCTCGGTCAGCTTCATATCCCCGTAGCCCGGGACGCTGACCAGCGTATCCCGCATCAGGGTCGAGAGCTTGAGTTGCCCTTCGCCTGTATCGACCGATAAAACCATGATCGCGTCCGACCGAGCGTTGGTCGAATAGTCCCTGGCGTCGACGCCGAAGAGGGCGATGTTCACGACCCCCGCCTGTGATATGGCGGTGTTCGCCATCAGTTCCGGCGCGGACGGGAAATCCGCCGGTTCCAGCCGGACAAACAGGAAGCCGGCAAACCCGATCACGGCCGCCGCCGCCAGAACCATCAGCCGCCAGAGTGCCGCCCACAGGCAGCCCAGCGGCCTCCACTTTTTCTTCTGTTTCGGCGCGCCTCCTTCCGCCCACTTTTTCTCCCGGCGCTTTTTGCGGGGGGCGGGTTCGGGCTCCGGCTCGGGGTAATCGTCATACCCGCCGGAATAGCCGCCGTCATACGCCGCGTCATCCGCACCGGCATACCCATCGTCCGCGTACCCATCTTCCGCATATCCGCCGTCGGGATAGCCTTCGTCATAATCGGGATAGCCGTCTTCGCCGTATCCGTCGCCATACCCATCGTCATACCCGTCATATCCTTCCGGCTGCGGGTCGCCGAAATCGTCCTCGTATTCGACCGAGAAGTCCTCGGGATAGTCCTGCCAGCCGTCGTCCGGCCGCGCGTCTCTTCGCTTCATACCTTTCCTGTCCTTTCAGCCGCCGTTTTCTCTCTCCCGCGGCCCTGTCGTTTCCGGAACAGTATAGCACAGTTTCCCGGGAAATCAAGGGACAGGATGTAAAAGATTTGTTCCGGGGCGGAAAAAGCGCCCTGCCGGGGCGACAGGGCGCTTTTTATAGAACCGTTCTATTAACAATACAACTTTTCAGAAGGCGCGAACCTCAGCCTCCCTCCCCGAGGGAGGTGGCGCGGATGCGCCGGAAGGAGTGGGAAAAACAAGCGAAAGCTGTTTTTCCTTTAAGAAATTTTGGTTATAGGGCTAGACAGCTTTGCTGTCCAGCCCCACTCCTTCAGTCATCTTCGATGACAGCTCCCTCGGAGAGGGAGCCTTTGAAGTGAGTGCGTATCCATTAAGTCGTTCTTTTAACAATTTGATGAAAAAGCACCACCTAAAAGGCTCCCTCTCCGAGTCGCGTTTTGTGATTTTCTCCTTATTTGCAGTTGTTCAGCTTCTGAGGACGACGCCGATCGTTTCCAGTTCCTTTAAAACCTTCTGCATCGTATGGTCGCATTCCTCCACCGTCAGCGTCCGGTCGGCCGCCCGCAGGCTGAGGGAATAGGAGATGCTCTTCTTCCCTTCCGGGACCTGCGGGCCCTGGTAAAGGTCGAAGAGGGAGACCGACTCGAGGGTCTTGCCGGCCCCCTTGCGGATCGCTTCCTCGATGTCCGCGGCCGGGGTCGCGATATCCGCCAGCAGCGACAGGTCGCGGACCGACGCGGGATGGCGGGGCAGCGGGGCGTAAACGGTGCGGATGCCGTTTATAGCGTCGTAGAGCGGCTGGAGCAGAAGTTCCGCGACGTAAACCTTCCCTTCAATGCCGAACTTTTCGGCAACCGACGGGTGCATCTCGCCCAGCACGCCGATCTTCCCGCCCTGGCAGAGCACCTCCGCCTGGCGGCCGGGGTGGAGGTAAGGCTCGTTCCCCTTCCGGTAGCGGACAGGGAGCTGGCAGCGCTCCAGCAGCGTCTCGATAATGCCCTTAAGGGTGAAGAAGTCCTCCCCTTCCCCATAGATACCGACCGACAGGGCCGGGACCTCGTCCGGCTGTTCGGTCAGCGGCAGCGCATGGGGGACAAACAGCTTGCCCACCTCGTAAAACCGCCCAGCGGGGTTTTTGCGGGCGATGTTGGTCGAGAGGACAGAGGCCATACTGGAGACCAGCTGGGTGCGCATGACCGCGTACTCCTCACCCAGCGGGTTTAAGATCGCGACCTGCCGGCGGCGGGGGTCGCCTTCCGGCAGGGAGAGCTGGTCGCAGGCGTGGGCGCTGATGAAGGAGTAGGTGACGATCTCCCGCATCGACTGGGCGTTTAACAGCTCCTTAATAGCGTCGGCCGCCTTCCGCTCGGGCAGCTTGCTGCCGCGGGTGATCGCGCCGGTCATCGGGGTGGAGACGATGTGTTCATAGCCGTAGACCCGCATGACCTCCTCGGCCAGGTCGGCCCGCGACTCGACGTCGTCCCGGTAGGAAGGGACGTCCACCGACAGGCTGTCGCCGTCGGCGCCCAGCGTGCAGCGGAGGTTTAGTCTGTTGAGGATCGAGACGACCGTCCCGGTGGGGATCGGGACGCCGAGGAGCGCCAGGATATCCGAAACGGTGGTGCGGATCGTCCGCAGGGCCGGCAGGCCGTCGTTTACATCCAGCACCCCGTCGACGATATCGCCGCAGTCCAGCTCCTGCACCAGCTGCAGCGCCCGGTCCATCGCAAACGCACAGCCGTAGATGTCGGTGCCCTTTTCAAACCGGGCGCTCGACTCGGTGCGCATCCCAAGGGAACGGGCGGTCCGGCGAATGTTGTCCCGCCTGAACTTCGCCGTCTCAAAAAGCAGTTCTTTGGTGTCCGGCTCGATCTCCGAATGGAGGCTGCCCATGACGCCGGCGAGGCAGGAAGGCTCCTCAGCGTCGGCGATGACCAGCATCTCGGGGGCGAGGGTATGCTCCTTGCCGTCGAGGGTCTTCATCGGCTCGCCCGCGTGGGCGCGGCGGACGACGATCTTGCGGCCGCGGACATACCGCAGGTCGTAGGCGTGCATCGGCTGGCCGGTCTCCAGCATGACGAAGTTGGTGATGTCGACGATGTTGTTGATGCTGCGGACCCCGGCCGAACGGAGGCATTCCTTCATCCACTCGGGCGACGGGCCGATCCGGAGGTTTTTGACCACCCGGCCGATATACCGCGGGCAGAGGTCAAAGTCCTGCACCTCGATCGAAATTTCGTCCTGGATATTGCCGCCGGCGGCGGTATAATGGGGTTCGGGGCCGTGGAAGGGCTTGCCGAGGACGACCGCGACCTCCCGGGCGATGCCGAGGACCGAGTTGCAGTCGGGACGGTTGGAGAGGATCGAAAAGTCGATGATGACGTCGTTCAGGCCGAGGAGTTCCCGCATGTCGGTGCCGGGCTTCGGCTCGCCTTCCAGCAGCAGGATGCCGTGGACCTCAGCGCCGGGGTAATCCCCTTCCTTCAGGCAGAGTTCTTCGCCCGAGCACATCATCCCGTTGGAGGGGAGGCCGCGGAGCTTGCCCCGCTTGATGTGGGCGCCGTTCGGGAGATGGGAGTCGTGGAGGGCGCAGGGGACGTAAGAACCGACGGTGACGTTCTGGGCGCCGGTGATGATCTG
>CALXKG010000172.1 GCA_944388825.1 uncultured Clostridia bacterium
CCGATGGAATACTTTGACCTGACCGGCGCCTTTTCCAAAGGGTATTCCTTCGGCCAGGGGGTCGACCAGAAGGTCGGGGATTTCTTTAACCTGGACGGCAGCAGCGGCGCCTTCGGCGGGGACTACGGGAGCCTGCTGGCCGATACGGCCGGCAACACGGCCGACACCGCCGCCAATACCGCGGCTGCGGCAAATACGCTGGACGTCGCGAAGGAAGAGCTCGCCTACATGAAGGACCTGGCCGAGCGGAAGAGCGTCAACCGCTATACCACCGCCCGGATCGTCCTCCATATGCAGAACGAAAACCACATCGGTTCGGAACTGGACCTGGACGGCATCTACCGGGGGCTGGGCGAACGGCTGATCGAGGAGGTCAACGTCTCGGCCGAAGGGGCGCATATCAGTTAAGGAGGGGATAATGTGTCCTATACGTTTATGCTGGACGGCTGGGCGCTGCCGGTAGCGCCGGGGGCCCTGACCCTCAAAATTCATAACCAGAACGAAACCGTCACCTTGATCGACGGGGGCGAAGTGACAATTCTGAAGACGCCGGGGTTGACGGATGTGAGCTTTGAAGCCCTGCTGCCGGCGATGGACTACCCCTTTGCCGGCGGGGCGGAAAGCCCGGACGTTTATCTCGACCGGCTGGAGAAGCTGAAAACGGGAAAGAAATCCTTCCAGTTTGTCGTCACCCGTACTCGCCCCGACGGGTCGCTGCTCTATGATACCAACCTGACCGTGTCCCTGGAGGACTACGAGGTCGACGAGGACGCCGAAAGCCTCGGGTTTGATACCCGGGTGACGGTAAACCTCAAGCAGTACCGGCCGTTTGGCACCAAGACGGTGACGGTGGACGAATCGGGGGCGGCTTCCACTGAGGAAGCGCGGGATCCGGGGCCGACCGAGCCGGATGCGGGAAACTACACCGTCCAATCCGGCGACTGCCTCTGGAACATCGCAAAGGCGAAGCTGGGGGACGGCAGCCGGTGGAAAGAGATCTATGACCTTAACACCGACAAGATCGAAAACCCGAACCTGATCTATCCGGGGGAGGTTCTGACACTGCCGGAGAAATAAAAAAGCCGCCGGGGGCCATCCGGCGGTTGGTCAATCATGGTAATGCCCGCGCAGCTGCACGATTTCGACCCGGTCCCCCTGAATCCGGAAAACCAGGCGGTTTTGGCTGTCGATCCGCCGGCTCCAAAAGCCGGAGAGGTCACCTTTCAGCGGTTCAGCCTTTCCCAGCCCCTGAAAGCCGCCGCGCAGGATGTCTTTTAAGAGAAGATTGATCCGTTTCAGCGTCTTTTTATCCTGGGTTTGCCAGTAAAGGTACTCATCCCACGCCTGTTCGGAAAAAATGAGGTCACCCATTTTCCATTTCCTCCAATTCATCCATCGTCTTGCTGACGGTTTTCCCGCTCTTCAGCTGTTGTACGCTTTCTGCCAGCGCCCGCCAGTTGCTTTCCGAATAGAAGGGGTCCCGAACCGGGCGGAAGGGCAGGCCGCCGTCGTGGATCGATTGGCGGAGGAAAAGGTTGATGGCGGTGGTCATATCCAACCCCAGGTCGCTGAATAGGGCGGACGCCTGCTGTTTGATGTCGTCGGGGACACGGATGCTGATGTTGGCCATAAAATTCACTCCTTTCAATTATATTATACTGCAAATTGCAAGCTGTTGTCAATACAACGGAGGTGATCATTTGCAAATCCAGCTGGTAACCGGCGATAGCCAGGTGCAGATCCCGGCCGTCTCCGGCGACATCAAACTCACGCTGGTGCGGAAAGGTACGCCGGGGAAACTCACCTTCACCGCCTTCCAGGACGGTGTCCTAACGCTCACCGAAGGCGACCCGGTGGCTCTGACGGTGGAGGGGACGCCGGTCTTCTACGGCTTTGTCTTTACCAAAAAACGGGGAAAATCGGGGCTTGTGGAGGTGACGGTCTACGACCAGATACGGTACCTGAAGGCCACCGATACGGTCAACTTTGAAAACTGGACCGCTTCCCAGCTTTTGCAGGCCAAAGCGGCCGACTTCGGCGTCCAGCTGGGGGAGGTGGCGGACACCGGGTATGTGATACCGGCCTACGGGGAGACGGACATTCCCATCCTCGACGCCGTCTATGACGCGCTGGACGAGACGCTGGCGGCGACGGGAGAGCTTTATGTCCTCTACGACAATTTCGGCCGGCTCTGCCTGCAAACGCCGGACGCGATGCAGACAAACCTGCTGATCGAAGCCGGCACGGCCGAAGATTTCGACTATGAGACGTCGATTGACGAAAACACCTACAACAAAATAAAGCTCACCTTTGAAAACAAGGACGAAGGGGTGCGCAGCGTCTACATCGCCCAGGATTCAAGCAATATCGCCCAGTGGGGCGTGCTGCAGTACCACGAGGATCTTTCCAGTAACGAGGGCGCCCAGGGCAAGGCAGACGCGCTGCTTTCCTACTACAACCGGAAGACCCGGAAACTGCAGATCCAGAATGCTGCCGGCGACCCGTCTGTCCGGGCGGGGAGCACTGTCGGGGTCTATCTGGAATTGGACGATATGACCATCCAGAACTACATGATGGTGGAAGAAGTGACCCATACTTTCAGCCTGGACAAGCATGTGATGGACTTAACGCTGATTGGAGGGGATTTTGTTGGCTGACGCGGTGACATTGGGACAGGCGGTCCGGGAAGCGGCCGTCCGGACGCTGAAGAGCGCCAAGCTCTGTGCGGTGTCCTACGGGACGGTGACGGCGGTCAGCCCGCTTAAAATCCATACCGACCAGCAGATGGACCTCTTTGAGGCGATGCTCGATATCCCCCGGTCGCTGACCGACTACGAGGTGGATATCGAGGTCAGCTGGCAGACAGAGGAAAAGGGCGGCGGCAGCGGCGATCCGGCCTATGAGAGCCACCGGCACGAGCTGAAAGGCCGGAAAAAGGTGAAGGTTTATAACGCCCTGAAAGCGGGGGACCGGGTGATGCTGATCCGGCAGCAGGAGGCGCAGAAGTGGGCCGTCCTCGACCGCGTCGCCCCCGATGGGACGCTGGAAGGGGAGTGGATCTGATGCCGGGGACGCTTTTGCCGCAGAAATCGGGGGTTTTGCAGCGCGGGATCACCTTCCGGGCGCTGCCGTCCAAAACAGTAGCCTTAAACCTGACCACCGGACGCCTGTCCGGATTTGCCGACGGGCTGGAGGCAGTCCGGCAGGCGGTGTATGTCATTTTGAACGTCGAGCGGTACCAGTATTTGATCCACTCCTGGAACTTCGGGGTGGAGCTTAAGGACCTGTTCGGTAAGCCGATGACCTGGGTGATGCCGGAGGTTAAACGCCGGATTGCCGAAGCGCTTCTGCGGGACGACCGGGTGACGGCGGTGGACGGGTTTGTCCTGACGCCCGACCGGCACCGGCTCTCGGTGTCGTTCACGGTCCATTCGGTCTTTGGAAGTTTTGAGGAGGCGGTGGAAGTCAATGTATGAAGGGGTAACCTACGATAAACTGGTAAAGGGGATGCTGGACACCGCCCTTGCCGAGACCAGCACGGCACTGGACACAAGGGAAGGGTCGATGCTCTGGTACGGGGTAGCGCCGGCGGCGGTCGAGCTCAATAACCTCTATATCCAGCTGGACTGGGTGCTGGACCAGTCGTTTGCCGATACGGCGACCCGTCCTTACCTGATCCGCCGGGCGGCAGAACGGGGGATGGCACCCTACGCCGCGACCCCGTCGGTCATCCGGGCAAAGGTGACGCCCACGGGGTTTCAGCTTCCCCTCGGGTCGCGCTTTTCCCTCGGGGAAGTAAACTTTGCGGTTACCGAAGCGGAAGGGACGGATTTTTACCAGCTGACCTGCGAGACGGCCGGCGAGGCGGGCAATACCCTCGGCGGGAATTTGGTCCCGATCGAGTATATCCCCGGGCTGCAGTCGGTCACGGTGGCCGGGCTGCTGGTGCCGGGGGACGACGAAGAGGAAACCGAGCATTTCCGGCAGCGGTACATCGAGAGCTTCAGCTCGATGGCCTACGGCGGAAACATCGCCCAGTATAAAGAATGGGTGGCGATGCAGGACGGGGTCGGCCCCTGCCGCATCACGCCGGTCTGGGCGGGCGGCGGCAGCGTCAAGGTGGAACTCCTTGATTCCACCGGGGAGATCCCGTCCGATGAACTGATCAGCCGGGTGCAGACTGCCCTGGACCCCACCCAAAACCACGGGGAAGGGGTCGGGCTTGCGCCGATCGGGCATACGGTCACAGTCGCCGCGCCGCAGGCGGATGAAATCGACCTGTCCGCCGGTCTGCTGGCCGGCATCGACACCGCCGCCGCAAAGGCCAACGCGGAAGCGGCCGCCCGGCAGTACCTGCTGGAACTGCGGGAAAAATGGGAAGACGAAGACGCGGTCGTCCGGTACAGCGGGATGATGGCGGCCCTTTCGGGGGCGGAGGGGATCATCGACGTCAGCAACCTTCTGATCAACGGCGGGACAGCCAATGTCAGCTGCGACGGGGTGCCGGTAGAAGGGACGTTTGCCTTTACGGAGATTATATAGGGGGTGAAGGAAATGCTGCTAAGAGATTATTGGCCCCGCTTTTTATCGGAGCTGTTTGAGTTTCAGGAAATCGCTGGGGCAGAGCAGCCTGAATTTTCTATAGTCGTCCATGATATCGAGGAAGCGGCGGACGATTTTTTCCTGGTCAGCTTGTCAGATTACGGATGCAGCAGATGGGAAAAAATCATGGAGCTGGTACCGGCTGAAGGAACGACAATTGCAGACAGGCGCAGGCAGATCCTGCTGAAGTATCTGTCTCGTCTGCCGTATACCGAAACGATGCTGCGCAATTATTTAGAAAGCATATTGGGCGAGGGGGAAGTCGTCGTTGAAATTGATTACGATGAATATGCCGTG